>CAXMSH010000008.1:0-13579 GCA_964195875.1 Thermodesulfovibrionia bacterium | reverse complement strand
GGGACCTGCCTCGCCTACCCAGCCCGCGTCGGCCTGCGGAGGTATGAGATAACCGAGGTGCTGTAATGAATAGAGAATATTCATCGCGCAATGCTTGGCGCCATCCTCATTGCCTGTAATCAGACAGCCCCCAACACGGCCATAGTAAGCATACTGGCCCTTGTCGTTAAGGTCACCCGAACTTGAGTAAAGACGCTCTATCGCTTTTGTACATACGGAGGATTTTTCGCCAAGCCAGATGGGTGATGTGATAACCAGGATGTCAGCTTCTGTGACTTTTTTGTATATTTGGGGCCAGTCATCTTTTTCCCAGCCCTTCTCCGTCATATCCGGATATACACCGAATGCTATGTTGTAATCTACAGGACGCAGTACGTCAACATTTACACCGTTCTTTTCCATTATTGCCTTTGAAATATTGATGAGACCTTCTGTATGCGATAATTCAGGCGTCCTTTTAAGGGTACAGTTAAGAAACAGCGCCTTAAGGTCTGAAAAGTCCCATTGAGAAGATACACACATCTCAAGCTGTTTATCGTTTAAATCCATATTTCCTCCCGTTCAAAAAATATAATATCACATCCATGTTTATAAGATAATATCACAAAAACGTGCATATGTATGGTAAATTTCTAAAAGATGACAAATATTATTTGCCTGCCCGTTCGCTCTCTTTTACGCAACTCCGTGAAGAACAATATATATTGACAAATTCATTATTTAAGTGATAAATATAAGTAGAATGAAGAACAGAAGGAATTTTTTCAGATTTGATGTGCCTATGAACCTTGTCTTTAAACCTTCCCGGGATGAGGCACGTTTCTCTTTCGGTAAGACAATAAACTACTCCCGTAAAGGCTTCTGTTTTGAGTCTGATGATTTTGATATTCCCCCTGAAGAAGTTATAGAGTTCAAGCTCGAAAACCCTGAGGATGGGACGTTTATCAATGGTATGGGTGAAATAATCTGGGAGAAGAGGTTCAATAAAATAAACCTTGTAGGTATAAAACTGAAAAATATGTATAAGGAATCTAACTGGAACCTCCTTGATTACTGCTATAATAAATGGATTGAGAAGATACGTGACAAACGCGGCCTGTTACAGCAGTAAGAAATTCTTTTTTCACTGAAGCTGTAATAAATAGCAATTTATTAATTTACTCTTGAGGTAGAAAGCTTGATTGAAGACTACGACATCTGTCCAAAATGCGGACAGAAGGTGCTTATCGGTGCCACGAGATGCCTGTCGTGCAGCGCTGTGCTCAAGACAGAGGAAGAGCAGAAGGCCATGATCAGAAAGTTTACTGAGCAAAAAAAGGGGTTTAATAAGGCCGCTCTCCTAAAGTTCATAATATACATAATGGCTATTGGCATAATATATTATTTTTATTCTGAAGAGATAATGGCCTTTATAGACTATATCGCCAATAAATAACATTTTCATTGAAGTACATACCGGGGTTACCGCTTTGTCATGCAAAGGGAATGAAAATCTCTCTTAATTTAATTGAAAGGAGCGGATACCTATAACATAAAGGGACTCTTCAGGAATTCGTCTCTCTGTGCTGAACGCACGGTATTCTCAAGTAGCATGGCGATTGTAACAGGACCGACACCTCCGGGCACAGGAGTTATGAAAGATGATCTCTTCTCAACGGATTCATAATCTACATCACCTACGATTCTCCCATCCTCCAGAACATTAATGCCTATATCTACCACTGTCGATCCTTCCTTCACCATATCACCCTTAATCAGGCCGCTTACTCCTGTGGCAGAACAGAGGATGTCCGCCTGACGCGTAAAGAGAGCAAGATCCGGAGTCGCTTTATGACAAACTGTAACAGTTGCCTCTTTTGCAAGAAGCATAAGAGAGAGCGGTTTGCCGACGGCAAGGCTTTTTCCAATAACTACTGCATGTTTTCCCTTTATCCCGATGCCGCTGTGTTCTATAAGTCTTATAACACCGAAAGGGGTACAGGGTAGAAAACTCGATATAGCCGGAACGGCTCTGCCATCATACAACAGGTCATATCGGCCTTCCTTAAAGATCTGAAATGTTGACTCGTCTGCAGCAAGCCTTCCAACAGATAGAGAACCGAGGCCGTCAATGTCCTTTTCAGGCATGATCTCGTTTACGATCCTTCTTGAGTTGACCCTTCCTGGAAGAGGGAACAGTACAAGAAGTCCGTTAATTCTCGCATCGTTATTGATTTTGTGAACTATATGTAAAATACTGTTTGCAGATGTATCTTCAGGAAGGGTATATGTATATGTGGTGATACCGACTCTTTTGCATGCCTTGATAATTGCAAGAAAGTACTGCATGGAGGCGGGAACGTCACCGGCAATAAGCAGGCCAAGCCCTACATCTATTCCGGTTTTATTCAATTTTTCAATATCCTCTTTGACCTTCTCTTTTATGGACTCTGCAAGAGGATGTCCATGCATGATAACTGCCATTATACGTATCTCCTTTGGTTCTCCGATCAATCAGCCCATGCTGAAGGATCAAGGTGATGAATTAAGAAGATAATATTTTACTGTATTCTACGCCATTTTTCTATATGCCGGAGAGGTTTAGGATGTTTTTTTGAGAACGGTTCCTGTTACAATACTGGAAGATCGGATGTATGGATCGAGGATGGAGGAAGTATTATGGATACTGAGTCTTCCTTAGACGTTGAGGAGCTGATAAGTAAATATATTTTTGAAAAGAACGATAACTGACCTGGGGGTGTGATATGAAATGCGCTGGTGCCTTAATACTGCTTTTTGCCATGGCGCTATCCTTCTCTGAAGCTTTCTGTGAAGTTTCTCAATCTGAGGGAGGAAGTGTCCCAATGGTTGAGGACAGCAGTTTTCAGCCTTATGAGCCTGTTCTTCCGGATGAAGAGGGGGATATGGCATCGGTGGATTATGATTTCATGGATGATTCTGAAGTAGAGCCAGGCACTATTTACGATCCATTTGAGTCTTTAAACAGGATGGTCTTTAAGTTTAATGACAGGCTTTACTTTCTTCTCCTTAAACCGTTAGCCACGGGATACAGCCGTCTGGCATCGGAGAAGGTCAGGGTAGGTGTCAGGAGGTTCTTTTCGAACATAACCACGCCTATCCGTCTTGTAAACTCCCTTTTGCAGTTTAAGATAAAGGAAGCCGGCAACGAGCTTTCGAGGATGGCTATCAACACGACTCTCGGTCTGGCCGGA
The DNA here is from genome assembly GCA_964195875.1 of Thermodesulfovibrionia bacterium. Classification (GTDB taxonomy): domain Bacteria; phylum Nitrospirota; class Thermodesulfovibrionia; order UBA6902; family UBA6902; genus CAXMSH01. The sequence continues at coordinate 10,367 of CAXMSH010000008.1, read as the reverse complement.
TTTATGGACCCTGCCACGGAAAGATGGAAGATCTATAAGCACAGGGAGGATGTTGGTCAGACGCTGGGATTCTACGGGGCAGGCCCCGGATTCTATCTGAATTTGCCCTTCTTTGGTCCGTCAAGCCTCAGGGATTCAGCAGGTCTGGTCGGTGATATATTCTTAGACCCGGTAACCTATATTTTCCCCCATAACCGCTTTGCAGCAATGGGGGTGTTTGCGTATGACAGGGGTATTAACGAGACCTCTTTAACTATCGGTTTTTATGAGGAGATGAAAGAGGCCGCCATTGATCCATATATACTTACCAGGAACGCCTATAATCAGCACCGTGAAAATATGATTAGCGAATAGCATTCTACATACATATCAGCGGGAGGAATTATATGAGAACGAATTCAAGGTTCATCACCGTGGCAGTGTTACTGCTTTTGATGTCAACACCTTTCGCCCTCCATGCTTCAGAGGTAACTGAGAAGGTCAGGTCAACCGTTGACGGTATCATTAATATTCTACGGGATCAGTCTTTAAAGTCACCCGGGAAACAGGAGGAGAGGCGTGCCCGCATACGAAATCTCATTCTGGAACGTTTCAGCTTTGAAGAGATGTCAAAACGTTCTCTTGCCAGGCACTGGAGAGAGAGGAGCGATAAGGAGAAGAAGGAGTTTGTCTCGCTCTTCAGCGACCTTATTGAAAACTCTTATATAGGGAAGATTGAGAGATATACCGATGAGGAGATAATTTATGCCGATGAAAAAATGAGTGATGGAAGGGCTGTTGTGAAGACCGTTATTATATCAAAAGGAAACGAGATCCCCATCGACTACAGGCTCATAAAAACAACGGATGACTGGATGGTGTATGACATTGTGATAGAGGGCGTGAGCCTTGTAAGCAACTACCGGTCACAGTTCAGCAGTACAATCAGGGCCACTTCTTACGAAGGACTGGTTATTAAGTTGAGAGAGAAGACAGGGAAGATATAAGTTGCATTAGTAACTTGTAAAAGTCGAGATTTGTATTTACACGAGTTAATTAAAAGAAGGGGCCAAGGGTCCGAGCGAACAAAAAAAGAAAAATAAGATTCCGCCTTTACAGCCCTCGGCAAGACGGGCAAGAATTTATTTTTTAAATCAGGTGTTTTAATGTATTATCTGTTATCAATGTTTTTCACTTGAATCCTTGACCCCTGGAATCCTTGGACCCTTCGTTTTTTATATCTCGCAGACCATATTTCCAAGTTCATTTGAAAAGATGTCATAGTTCATAGAGTAATCAATCGGACATTCAATCACAACGACCCTGTTTAATGAAAAGGCCTCATCCAGTATCACGCCTAAATCCTCCCCCTTCTTTACCTTAATCCCTTCGGCTCCATAGCTTTTTGCGTATGAGACAAAATCAGGGTTGCCGTAATCCAGCCCGAAATCCGGAAAACCGGCTACCTCCTGCTTCCATTTAATAAAACCGAAAGCGTTATCATTCAGAATCAGAACGACTATAGGGATTTTATACCTGACAGCGGTCTCAAGCTCCTGGGAGTTCATCATGAAACCACCATCACCGCATATTGCCAGGACTTTCCTGTTGGGGTTGAGCATCTTTGTCAGAATGCCGGATGAAAGCCCGGCGCCCATAGTCGCGAGTGCATTATCCAGAAGGAATGTATTTGGCCTGTATGCCATGTATAAACGGGAGAACCACAATTTGTATATGCCGTTGTCTAAAGTAATGATATCCTCTTTGCCAAGCGCCTTTCTTACGGTGTGGACTATCTCCTGCGGCAGAAGGGGATACCGTTTTTCGTAACCCTCTTTTATCTTGTTTACAATAAGCTTGCGGGTTTTTTTAAAGGCGGGGAATTTTCTTCTGGGTCCTAACCTGTCACTCATCAGCTGAAGTGAAAGTGAGATATCACCGATCAATTCGATATCGGGGTTGAAGTACCTGTCTGTTTCGGCCTGGGTATTATCGATATTTATTATCTTTTTGTCCAGGGCCTTATTCCATACGTAAGGTGGATATTCGACTATGTTATATCCTAATGTGATTATAAGGTCGGACCGGTCGATCCCGCAGTTTACATAATCGTGCTTGTGTATTCCTGTCGCAAGCAGACTGTACTGACAATCTGCAGGGACAACACCCTTTCCCATCTGTGCATGTACTGCGTAGATGCCTGTTTTATTTATGAAATCAAACAAGGTTTTTGCAACAGGCTCTCTATTGGCTCCTATAGAGACAATAAACAAAGGGTACTCAGACGCTCTTATCATTTCAACGGCTTTATCAATCCCTTCGATATCCGGTGCTGACCTGATTACTTCACCTCTTGATTGAATATCGGCTCTGCATTCAGAACCTGCGACATCTTCAGGGAACTCAATATGAACTGCTCCCTGGCGCTGGCATTCCGCCAGTTTAAATGCCTCCCTTGTTATCGTTGGTACGGTGTTAGGGTCTATTATGGATACCGATTTTTTTGTTATCGGCTTCATAAGGCTTACAACATCAACAAGCTGGAACCGGGCCTGCCAGTTGTCTCTTAAAGCCTTCTGTCCCGAGATGGAGACCAGAGGGGCCCCAATAAGCTGGGCATGCGCTATGCCTGTAACAAGGTTCGTTGCCCCGGGTCCCAGAGTTGAAAAACATACACCTGCTCTTCCTGTTAACCTCCCGTACGTGGCGGCCATAAAGGCAGCTGCCTGTTCGTGCCTTGTAACGATTAGCTTGATCTTTGAAGATCTTCTGATAGAATCCAGCAGATCAAGGTTCTCTTCCCCGGGCAGTCCGAAGAGATACTCCACCCCCTCTTCCTCTAACTGTTTAATAAAGATATCAGAAGCCTTCATTGCCGTCTCCTTTTATATATTATTAAGCTCTTGTTTTTCCCGGAAATAAAGTCCCGACCTCTTCAGGTCCTCAACAGTATCGATGTCTGAGAGGGTCTCCGTAAAACCGACGCTATAGCCGTGAAGTTCTGCTTTTTTAAGGCTCCTCTGAAGAGTCTGCACTGATGACCAGGGCACATCCTCAAAAACTTCTTTAATCAGACTGCTCATGCCTACCAGATAGTATCCGCCGTCTTTTGCAGGTCCGAAGACGAGGTCGTTGGCAGATAAAATTTTAAAGGCCCCGGTTATTATGGGGCCTGAAAGGTCGGGGATGTCCGCGCCGACAAGCGCGGCTCTGGTGAAGCCTTTTATAAATACTTCTTTAAATGCGTGAAACATCCTTATACCAAGGTCTCCTGCGGGCAGTGGTATGAGGTTAACGCCAAAATCGGAGAAGTATGCTTCAGAGTCAGCAGGCGCAAACGCAATGAATGTGCTGACGCCGGGGATAGATTTAAGTTTGTGTACTGTCTGATGAAGAAGAGACTCATAAAGCCTGAGTCTTTCGTCATCCGTCAATAAACCCTTCAGCCGCGTCTTGACGTTCTCTTTCTGCGGATATTTTGCGATTATTATGAGTGCATTTCTGTTATTCATCTTACATCCCTGTAAAACTTTATAAGTCTGTGAGGTGATATATTCAGGAATGTATATGAGAATGCAATTAACCAGTCTCTCAGTGTTGTGTGTATGACACCTTCGTTTAACCAGCGTCTGGGGGATGATACTATGGGCGGCCGTATGAAAACGACTCTCCCTTCCTTCTTGAGCCTCCCGGAAATCTCTATATCCTCCATTAGCGGTATATCAGCAAACCCCCCGATACGCTGAAAGACCTCTTTTCTGAGATACATGCCCTGGTCTCCATAAATCAGGGATGCTGCGCGAGCCCTTAAATTGGTTACGGACTCTATTATCCTGAACCGCAGTTTCGGGTCGGATATGCTGAGAAAGAACGCCCCGGCGGCAACGCCCGGGTCGCTTAGAACCTCCCTAATCAAACTGAATCCTTTATCGGGCAGGATACAGTCAGAGTGTAGAAATAACAGGATATCTCCATCGGCCTTGCCGGCGCCAAAATTCATTACGCTGGCCCTTCCTGTACTGGTTATGAAGACCCTGTCGGTAAATTCACGTGCTATAGAGACTGTTTCGTCGGAACTTTCGCCGTCAACGACAATCAGCTCTTCGTTATTTGACAGGTTCAGCAGGCTCAGTTTATTACCGAGGGTTTTTGCCTCATTCAGTACAGGCATAATGATCGAGATTTTTTCTGGAGTCATTTTATAAATACAGGATTTTAGCCCCCCTTCTTGCTTTCGCAAGAAAGCAGGGGAGAAGGGTTCGAGGATTCGAGTGATAAATAAATAATAATGATACCTCTTACCACAGAGCACACGGAGAAAAGATGTTTAATATAAAGACAACTTCCTTCTCTGTGTTCTCATTATCCGCAATGAATGAGCTAAGGATAATAGCTTTATTTTATTAAATGTAATCGTTTCACTCAACTCCCCCCAGCACTGCCTATCGGCAGTCAGGGGGCAGGAGTTCACAGGGACGGCTGAGAAACGCATGTCTTCTCGTGGTAATATCAATCTGCTCCTCTGGTATGTACCATACGGTTCATACCTCTGTGTCCTCTGTGGTTCCAAAAAAGTTAGATAAATATATAGAGATTAATAATAAGTCCTTCTGAAATTTTGATTATTGATCTTTCATCTTCAGTATATCCGCCACTGACGGCCTTCATTTGCTAACAGCTCTTTCGCTTTCTCCGGTCCCCATGATCCTGCGGCATAATTCGGGAAACCTTTATAGGGTTTCTCCTCCCATCTCCTGATTACCGGGTCAACAACAGACCACATCGCCTCAATGCCGTCCTGACTGGCAAAAAGTGTCTGATCTCCCTTCATACAGTCAATCAGCAGTCTCTCATAGGGCATGGCGAAATGAACGTCACCCTGAATATCCTCCTCGTAATCAAAATTCATATTTACGGGATAAAGCTGGTTGCTGACACCCGGATATTTCACCCCTAAATGCAGTGATATATTCTCATGCGGCTGGACCCCGAGGATAAGTATGTTCGGCTCCCGGATATCACACGAAGAGCTGAACAGCCTCAGTGGCGGCTGTCTGAAGTGGATACTTATTTCAGTAATACGTTTTTTCATGCGCTTCCCTGTCCGAAGGTAAAACGGCACATCTGCCCAGCGCCAGTTGTCAATATGGAACTTTCCGGCAAAAAAGGTCGGAGTGCCTGAATCCGACGCAATATCCTTCTCCTCTCTGTACCCCGGGACATCTTTCCCGTTAAATCTTCCCTTGCCGTACTGTCCCTGCACGGTGAACCTGTCTATGTACTCATCATCGATTGAACGTATGGTTTGGTATACCTTGACCTTCTCATTCCTGATATAATCGGCTTCAAAGCTGATCGGCGGCTCCATTGCTACCAGTGCAAGGAGCTGCATCAAATGGTTCTGCACAATATCCCTTACAACTCCCGCCCCTTCATAAAACCTGGCCCTGTTTTCTACTCCAAGCGATTCGGCAACGGTAATCTGTACATGGTCAATATAACGCCTGTTCCACAGCGGTTCGAAGATGCTGTTGGCAAAACGGAAGAAGAGTATATTCTGAACTGTCTCTTTCCCAAGGTAGTGGTCAATACGGTATATCTGGTTCTCATCAAAGGCGTCAGCGATGATCCTGTTGAGATCTTTTGCCGAAGCCCTGTCTCTGCCAAAGGGTTTTTCCACTATGAGCCTTGTGTTGAACTTACCCTTGCATAGTTTGCAGGACGACAACTGTTCAGATATTGAGGGCAGGAGACGGGGAGGTACCGCCATATAATAAATTATCTCTCTCACACCATCTTCATTTGGCCTGGCGATCTCTTCCAGCCGGTGGGAAAGTTTTTTGTAGCCGCTGTTATCCTCAAAACTTCCTGATACATAAAACAGGTGCCTGCTGAAATTCTCCCAGCAGGCATCATTGAATTGGTCTTCACTAAACTCCTGAACAAATTCACGGTATTCTTCGTCAGACTTTTCACTTGACGCGAAACCTATAATCGCAAATTCGTCAGGGAGGTTCTGGTCGATGCAGAGGTGATAAAGCGTGGGAAGAAGTTTTCTCCTGCTCAGATCACCGGTGCCGCCGAAGATGACCATTGTGAAAGGCTCAATATTGAACTTTTCCCGGGTGATCTCGCAAATCGGTGAATAGGTATCAGCGGCTGAAGAGATGTCGGGTCTTTTTTCGGTCATCGGTTAATAAAAAAAGGGTTCAAGGATTCAAGGCTTCCAGGGTTCAAGTGCTTGTTTTCCGATAAATTGACAATTGTCTTGAACATCCTCTCCACCCCTGATAAATTTTTCTGTGCTTTGCTTTAATTACACAGGATTAATAGAGTTCAGATCTCCGTTTAATAATATGTTTGTCTCTAATTAGTGATAGGATTGAGGGACGAGAGGTTCGAGGCTTGCTGTGTTTTAGGTATAGTAATTTTATGTATTTTTTCACTAGAATCCTCGAACCCTTGGCCCCTTGAATCCTCTTTATCCCTTCTTCTTCTCAATTGATCCAAGGAGAGATTCAAAAGACTTTTGAAAGGAGACCACACCATCTTCAAGCAGATTAAGGCAAATCTTATCTGTATCAATTCCTAAGCCGTTCAGGGAATCCAGAATATCCTTTGCTTCACCTGCGTCACCGGTAAGGGACTCTTTAACAGAACCATGGTCCATGAATAAGTTTAATGTCTTGTCCGGCAGGGTATTTACTGTCCCTTTGCCGATCAGTTCAGTTACATACTTAATGTCGCTGTAGCCCGGATCCTTGGTGCCGGTGGAACCCCAGAGTACCCTTTGAATATTGGCGCCTTTATCCTTCAGAGGCTGGAACTCTTCTCCTGAGAAAATTTTATTGTACTCATGGAAAATTATGCCTGAGTTGGCAACGGCCGCCTTTCCCCTGAGGGCCTTAAGTTTATCATTTGTTTCGTTCCCCTGATCCTGTGATAATCTTCCGTCAATCAGTTTATCGACCGCCGAATCAACACGGCTGACAAAGACGCTCGCGACGGAACGCACCTTGCCCGGGTCAATGCCCTTTTGGATCAGTCCCTTCATGCTCCTGATATATGATTCAGCGGTCTTTCTGTATTGCTCCAGTGAAAATATGAGTGTAATATTAATATTAATGCCTTCTGAGAGCAGTTCTTCGATGGCGGGGAATCCGGCGTCTGTTGCCGGGACCTTTAACATGACATTAGGGCGATCTACCTTCCTGTGCAGCCTCCTGCCTTCCTCTATGGTCTCTTCAGTCTTCATAGCAAGGTCAGGGTTAATCTCGAGGCTCACATAACCGTCCAGCCCCGCGGTGCTTTCATATACAGTCCTGAACATATCGGCAGCGTCCTGTACGTCCCTTATTGTCAACTCATCATAGATCTCAAAGGTTGACAGGCCCTTACCGGCCAGTTCCTTAATCGCTCCGTCGTAATCAGAACTGGAGCTTATTGAATTATCAAAGATGCTCGGGTTGGAGGTCATTCCTCTTAAACCTGTCCTGATCTGCTGCTGAAGCCTCCCGTCCTCAATCATTGCCCTGTTGATATTATCCAGCCAGATACTCTGTCCCAATTCCGCGAGTTCCCCGATTTTAGTTCCAGGCATTATCCCCTCCGTAATTTTCTCTTGATTACTTTTCTTATCGCTTCTGCAATATCAGAATCTTTCAGATGGTATTTTTTCAGCAGTTCTTCCGGCTCCCCTGATTCACCAAAAGAATCGTTTACCGCTATCATCTCCATCGGTACGGGACTGTTCCTTGTTACGACCTCGGCAACAGCACTGCCAAGCCCCCCGGCCATCTGATGCTCCTCGGCGGTCACAATGGCGCCTGTTTCCTCTGCCGACTTTATTATGGCCTCCCTGTCCACAGGTTTAATTGTATGCATATTTATTACTCTTACATCTATATCCTCACCCGCCAGGATATCGGATGCCTGAAGAGCTTCGTGCACCATCAATCCGCAGGCGATTACGGTAACATCTTTGCCTGCTCTCATAACATTCGCCTTTCCCAGTATAAACTCGTCAGAGTCTTTTGTAATGACCGGAAAGGGAGGCCGGCCCAGCCTCATGTATACGGGGCCTTCAAATTCCGCGATTGCTCGTGTTGCCTTTTTCATCTCAATTGCGTCCATGGGATATACTACCGTTAGATTCGGCAATACCCTTGTAATGGCAAAGTCCTCAAGGCACTGGGCGGTAGCCCCGTCAGGGCCGACGGTAACACCCGCGTGAGAGCCGATGATCTTGACGTTTCTCCTGTTGTAACATACTGAAACCCTCATAAAGTCATAGGCGCGGTTGGTCAGAAAAGCGGCAAACGAACACGCAAAAGGGATCAGCCCGACCATACTCATACCTGCAGCGGTCCCGATGAGGTCCTGTTCTGCAATGCCGAGGTTGAAGAATCTTTCAGGGATCTCCTTCTTAAAATATTCCGCGCGCGTGGCGTCTTCCAGGTCTCCCGATAGGACAACAATATTGTTGTTCTCCTTTCCCAACTCGAGCAGAGTCTCTCCAAAGGCATCTCTTGTGGGTTTCATATCATACATCTGTATCTCCTGACAGCATTAAAACCCCAGTTCCTTAAGGGCCGTCTCCAACTCATCTTTATTCGGAGCCTTCCCATGCCATTTGGCCTGCCCCTCCATGAATGATACCCCTTTTCCCTTGATGGTGTTGGCTATTATTAAGGTAGGTTTCCCCTTAATGGTATCGAACTCGTCAAGCGCCCCTATTAATTCACTAAAGTCATGCCCGTCAACCTCTATAGCATGCCATCCGAAGGCGCGCCATTTGTCAAGGAGGGGTTCTTCGTTTTTAATCTCTGAAACAGGGCCGTTTTCCTGGACTTTGTTATAGTCAAGAATGGCGCAGATGTTGTCTATCCTGTGATGGCTCGCGGTCATGGCCGCTTCCCAGATTGAACCTTCCTGTATCTCCCCGTCGCCGAGAAGACAGTACGTATTGAAGTGGAGGTTTTGTATCCTTGCTCCAAGAGCGATACCGTTTGCAACCGACAGTCCTTGCCCGAGAGAGCCGGTGTTGTGTTCTACCCCCGGGATGGCTGTATATATATGACCCTGAAGACGGGAGCCCAGTTTTCTGAAGGTTTTCAATTCCTCTTTAGGGAAGTATCCCCGGTTGGCCAGAACGACATATGCGGCAGGACAGGCGTGACCCTTTGACAGAATAAACCTGTCCCTTAAAGGCCAGTCAGGCCGGTCAGGTTTATGGTTCATCCTGTAATAGTAAAGGGTAATCAGTATTTCAAGCTCTGAAAGAGATCCTCCGGGATGGCCTGAGCCGGCTCCGGCGATCGTCTCCAATATATCCCTTCTGAAATGCCGGGCAAGTTCTTTCAGAGCCCCGATATCTGCAGGTTTTGACGCCATAGACACTATTTTCCTTTATCCGATCTTTTAACCGCGTGTCCTCCGAACTCATTTCTTAGGGCCGCGATGACCTTATCACTGAATGACTCTGTCTGCCGGGAACTGAAGCGTTCCAGCAATGACAGGGTAATAATAGGAGCGGGAACATCCGCTTCTATTGCTTCCGCAACCGTCCAGCGCCCCTCTCCCGAGTCTTCAACATACCCCCTGATTGAATCGAGTCCCGGCTCTTTCCTGAAGGCCTCCTCGGCAAGCTCCAGAAGCCATGACCGGATAACACTCCCCTGGTTCCATAAATTAGCTATTTTGTGAAGATCGAGGTTAAACTCCTTTTTTGCGTTCATGATCTCAAAACCTTCGGCATAAGACTGCAACAGCGCATACTCTATGCCGTTATGCACCATCTTTACGAAATGGCCTGCCCCGTTTGGGCCGACATGTGCGTAACCATCTTCAGGGGCGAGGGTCTTCAGTATCGGCTCCGCCAGTTCAAAGGCTCCCTTATCTCCCCCTACCATCATGCAATATCCGATCTTAAGTCCCCAGATGCCCCCGCTGGTACCTATATCAAGAAAGGAGATACCTCTTTTTTTAAGTTCCTCTGCCCTTCGGATGGAATTCTTATACATGGAATTGCCGCCGTCTATGATAAGATCACCATCGCTTAAGAGGGGTGCCAGCCCTTTTATCGACTCTTCTGTCGCGTCTCCGGCCGGCACCATGAGCCAGATGACACGCGGGGAGTTCAGCCCGTTCACAATATCTTCAAGTGATCCGGCTCCCGACGCGCCCTTCTCTTCCGCTGTCCTTATGGAAGACTCTGAATGCGCGTATGCAACTATTTCATGCCCGCCGTTGAGCAGGCGCTGGACCATATTCATGCCCATCTTGCCAAGGCCGATAAAACCAATCTTCATTCTGAACTCCATATTAGCTATATAGTGTTACCGTTTTCTGTCTGAAGTTCCCTATTCTACCACCTTACCTGTAAATAC
>CAXMSH010000007.1:11305-14167 GCA_964195875.1 Thermodesulfovibrionia bacterium | reverse complement strand
CGCCAGGGCAAATTATGAAGTCGGTTCGAATTATTATGACAAGGACTATAGCCTGAGCGACTCAAATGATAATATTTCAAGGATATTAACTGTAAAGGGTTCATATGATATAAGAAAGGAGAAGGAAGAAAAACTGAAGCTTGATATCGGCTTCAGGCATAAGAAGAAAAGGTACAGTGAATCTCCAGACAGCGAATACGACCAGGTGATCCTGTCTCCGAAGTTCACATACAGTGTGAAAGATATTTACTCGGTATATGTAAGCACAGGTATTAACAGTTATGACTATGTAAACAATAACGGGAAAGACGAGGTTAAACTGTACTCAAAACTTGGCGGCAAAAGATATCTGTTCGCTAAAAGACTTGTTCTCAGTTCTTCGTTCAGATTTGAGTCCTCAACGCGTAAAAGAGAGGACAGGCGGGAGCATAAGAATGTGCTTATGTTAGGAGCATATTATATTCCTGATGTCCCATACATATATAAAATAACCTTAAGAGCAAAGGCCGGGCAGGGTGATACAAAAGACGACGACGACAGGGACGATGATTTCGACTACAGGTTTAGCCGGTTTTTTATAAAGACAGAACACAGGATCAATAGATTTTTAAAGGCAGGCCTTGTATACGAGTATTTCAGGAAGGATTATTTGACAGCTGACATTGACCATAGAGGTTTCCATATCAGAAACACCTGGAGGCAAAGCATTGTTGCCGATAAAGATGGAGACCTTTATATCATTGTTGCAGCGGCACATAAAACGGTTTATTATCCGATTAAACCTGAAAGGGATTACAGGAAAGATACACTGGAGGTGAATGGTGTTATCCTGAAGAGGGGAGACTGGAAGACCTCCTTGTCTTTAAGGGGGGATTTTTACGACTATAGTGATTCAACCGGGGACAAGAACCGGTATTACGCGAGGCTTCTGCTTAAAAGATACTTTTTTGAGAAAAGACTGGATCTTTCTCTTAACCTTAAATATAAATATACGGACAACAGACACTCGAATAATACAGAAGAAGAATCAGGCCGTATGGCTTTTACATACAAATTTTAGAATGGGTCGGGAAATAGTCCGGGTATTAATATGGAATCAACAAGGAAGTAATAAGGATTGTCATTCCGGCTTATCCGATCTACGACTCATAGAGAATCGTTACTGTAATTTGACTCCCGACAAGCGGGAGTGACGGTCCAATATTTGTATTTTATTCATGTCCGGCTGATTATTTCAATAACCGCGTTCTGGCAGTTTTCAGAGGCGAGAGTCAGCCTCCATCTTCGTTTGTCCCTCATTCCAACAACGTTGCTTATACCCCTTATCTCAAGAAATGGTACCCCATACATGGTGCATACATGAGCGATTGCAGAACCTTCCATATTTTCACAGATCGCGTTAAATCTTTTCTCAAGTTCATTGGCCCTGTTCGGAGTTCCTGTTGATGCGGATACAGTAACGAAATTTCCAGTCTTTACTTGTGCGATACGTGATGCGTTACGCGTAATGTCTAAAGATTTATTTGCGAGATATCTGTCCAGCGGGAATTCATTGAAGTATTTCTTCCTTCCAGCCTGCAACATGGGGATGCCTGTCTCCTTTATGCCTTTCCATCCCTCCGGGGTGATAACGCCCGTGTCTCCGTAAATTTCCTTTATCGCTATCGCAATATCTCCGGGCTCAAGCCCTGAAAATGGATAAGCACCCCCGACACCCATATTAATTAATTCCCTGATATTATATTTCTCTATAATAGCTGTGGCTGAATGCGCGGCGTTGACTATCCCTATGCCGGTATTTAATATCAGGACTCCAACACTCCCTATCTTACCCTTATAAAGGGTTTTGCCGGCGATATAACTCCTGCTGGTGTTTTTTAGACGGGATATTATAATTTCTGACTCAATCTGTACTGATGATAATATCGCAATATATTTCATGACTGTAATGTATTATAGTATGAGGCAAATGAAAAAGTCGTCATATTTGTGAACTGTTTCCATTGTACCGCGAGGATGAAATATAGGAATCCGGACTATCGCGTAATTAATTTAATATGCCTGATTCCAACCGGTCTTTATACCTTACCAGGCAGAAATGATGAATATTGTATTTGGCAGATGGACTCGTGAGGAACTGGATAGGGTGCTTGCTGAGACCTCTAATATCCGGGATACAGGGCTTAGGATAGGGTTTATTTCAGGGTGTTTTCTCCATACCCCCTACGGGGAATCCACTCTGATCGGTGATATGGATAATGAAGAAGAGTTTGTAGTAAACCTCGAAAAGGTAGACTGCCTTACATTTATTGAATATGTTGAGGCGATGCGTCGGTCATGCACATTTATAGAGTTTCTGGATAATCTGAAACGTCTCAGATACAGAGAGGGGGATGTCTCTTTTTATAACAGAAATCACTTCTTCACAGACTGGCGGGTGAATAGTTCTGACTATATTGAGGACATTACACGGGAAACAGGCGGGGACCGTACCATAATAATAAATAAAAGGCTGAATGAGAAGGATGACGGGACATTATTTGTCCAGGGGCTTAAACCTTTTCAGAGTGAGATCGGGTATGTGCCTTCTTCTGCCCTTGATGAGACTTTAATCGATCGATTGAAGTCAGGTGATTACGCAGGGGTGTATTCAAAAAAATCCGGACTGGATGTATCCCATGCAGGGATAATCATAAAGGAAGGATCTTCAGTAATCTTCAGGCATGCCTCCTCAGTTGAGAAGTATGGGAGAGTTATTGACCAGGACTTTAAAAAATACTTTTCTGATAAACCGGGAATGGTTGTATTGAGAGCAAAGGTCTCCGCTTAATTAATAAAAAGTAACTACTCAGGTCTCCCCCT
>CAXMSH010000007.1:3700-11295 GCA_964195875.1 Thermodesulfovibrionia bacterium | reverse complement strand
GGGGATTAAGGGGGATTTTATCGATAAATTTATTAGAAAATCTCCCCTACCCCCTCTTTGCCAAAGAGGGGGGAAATATACCTGAGTAGTTACAATAAAAGAAAGAAATATATGCGACCTTTAAGATCAAGAGAGATGTTCAAGCTATTCTACAGCCGCCGTATGCTGGTTGCATTTATCATGGGATTTGCCAGTGGGCTGCCGCTTCTCCTGACATTATCCCTGCTCCAGGCATGGATGAAGGAGGAGGGAGTTGATCTGACTGTTATCGGTTTGATGGCGCTTGTAGGCTTGCCTTATACCTTAAAATTTTTATGGGCGCCTTTTCTTGACCGGTTCACTCTTTCTTTTCTGGGAAGGAGAAGGGGGTGGTTGCTGGTTGCCCAGATTGCCCTCATGATCTCCATAGCAGGACTGGGGATGACGAACCCGGGCAAGAGCCCATGGATGGTCGCTTTTGCAGCGTTTCTGGTGACCTTCTTTAGCGCTTCTCAGGATATTGTGGTTGATGCCTACCGTAGGGAGGACCTGCCTGATGAAGAGCTTGGTTTAGGTTCTTCACTTTATGTTAATGGCTATCGTGTCGGTATGCTTCTTGCCTCTGGAGGAGGTCTTATTATGGCAGACCATATGCCTTTCTCCGTAGTCTACCTGATCATGGCGTTCTGTTTGCTCCCCGGTGTTGTTACCACGATTTTTACGCCTGAACCTCCCCTGACGATGGGTACGCCCAGTAGCCTCAAGGAGGCGGTTATCGATCCCCTTGTTGAATATTTTTCACGCAATGGTGCAGTCTGGATATTGGGTTTCATACTTCTCTATAAGATTGGCGATACCATGGCGAGCGCTATGACCATGCCCTTTTATCTTGATATCGGGTTTACCAAGACTGAGATAGGGACTGTCGTTAAATTCTTCGGCTTCTGGGCAACCATTGCGGGCGGACTGGCCGGTGGTGTAATAATGCTTCGCATGGGAATAAACCGTTCACTCTGGGTCTTTGGTTTACTTCAGGCGGTCTCCACGGCAGGTTTTGCCCTGTTAGCGAAAATAGGTCACAGTATTCCGGCTCTGTCCGTGGTAATAGCTTTTGAGAATCTCAGTAGCGGTATGGGTACCGCTGCCTATGTTGCGTTTATGGCTAGTATCACCAATAAAAAATTCACAGCAACACAGTATGCGCTGTTGACCAGTCTCATGGGGATTCCAAGAGTATTGGCCTCCGCGCCGACCGGTTTTTTTGCGAAATATTTAGGCTGGGAAAGTTTCTTTATCGTATGTACACTTATTGCCATTCCCGGGATGTTGCTACTGCTCAGGTGCGCACCCTGGAATGCAGTAGAGGGAGGGAGTAATCATGGGTCATGATCACGAAAAACTGGTTAGGACTTCTGTCTATCTTGAAGAAGAGGTGCTCGAAGCCCTGGAAGAACTTGCTGAAGAGTATTTAAAAGATACAGGTCAGAAGTGGTCAAGGGGGGCTGTGATCAGAGTTGCACTTAGCGAATTTTTCAGTAATAGAGGGAAGATCCTGTGAAGAGAAACTCCCTCATTGACCTCCACACCCACGGTATCGGCCGGTACGATTCAAGGACTTCAAGCCCCGAAGATATCCTGAAGATGGCGGGGCTCCATGCAAAGGCCGGTACATCGGCGATCCTTCCGACAATCTATTCAGGAACGATAGAGCAGATGCGCGTGAATATGGAGGCGGTGCGGGTTGCGATGGGAATGCAAAACAAAAGATGCAGGATGCAGGATTCAGGATACACGGAACAGACTTTTAAAAAACATCTTGAATCGTGTATCATGCATCGTGAATCCTGTATTCTTGGTGTCCATCTGGAGGGGCCGTTTCTGAACCCGATAAGGTGCGGCGCTCAGGACAAGAAGTCTTTTATAAAACCCGGGATACCGTATCTTAAAAGGCTGATCGAGGGTTATGAGGATGTCATTAAGATAATAACAATCGCCCCTGAAATCACCGGGGCCTTAAAGGTGATAGAGAGGTGTGCTTCATACGGGATAAGGGTGAATATGGGACATTCTGATGCCACATTTAATCAGGCATTAAAAGGCAAGAATGCAGGTGCATCAGGGATAAGCCATATATTTAACGCCATGAGGCCGTTTCATCACAGGGAGCCCGGTTTAGCGGGCTTCGGGCTGACAGATGATGATATTTATATTGAGGTTATCGCGGATGGGTTTCACCTTGAGGTGAATACCCTTAAGCTGATTATGAGAACGAAACGGCCTGACAGGATAATTCTTGTCTCGGACACTGTAAAAGGGTCCGGTCAGTGGAAGCGCTCCATTCATTCTAAATCTGGTATTCTGGCAGGAGGCGCTGTACCTCTTTCAGACGCTGCAAATAATCTGGTCAGTGCCGGATTTAATCGGAGAGATGCGCTGAAGTTTGCTTCTGCCAATCCGCTGAGATACCTCCGTTTAGGGGACCTGTGATCGTATCAGAAATTAGTGTGATCTGAAGTGGGGGGGTTTTTACCACAGAGCACACAGAGATGATTTGTATAAAAATAAAAGACCTTTGTTCTCGGTTATCCTCGCCTCGGCGAAGCGGGTCTGCGTTCTCATGTTTAATTTATTTTCCATATAATAAAATGATTCGTTTCACTCAACGAGTGCACTGAGAAAAAGATACATCAGACCTTTTTCCTGTTAGTATCATTAATGTTCCTCTGTGGCCTCGCTTAGAAGCGCCTACTTCTGGCGTGGTGAATCGCCTGTTTTAGGTGTGATATAATTGGCTTATTAAGGTCTTCATGAAAAAAGCATCATACGTCCCCCTGCTTTTTCCTGGATGATAGCAGAGAGGAATGGAGGAAGTGCTATGCTGGATCATATACACTGGCTTGGTCATGACACATTCAAGATTGTAGGGGAGAAGATCATCTATACAGACCCCTTTAAGATAAGCAGGGAGGACACCGCTGATATTATTCTAATCACTCATGAACATTATGATCACTGTTCTCCTGAGGATATAAAGAAGGTAGCGGGGACCGATACCGTAATAGTTGCAACGCCGGATTGCGCTTCGAAGCTCTCGGGAGATATCATTACAGTAAAGCCGGGCGATAAAATAAAGGTTAAAGGAGTTGATATAGAAGCGGTGCCGTCATATAACACGAATAAACAGTTTCATCCGAAGTCCAACGCGTGGGTAGGATATATATTTACTGTCAAAGGACAGAGGATATATATAGCAGGCGACACCGATTATATACCCGAGATGAAGGGTTTCAAGGTTGATATCGCCCTCCTGCCGGTCTCCGGCACATATGTTATGACAGCTGAGGAGGCGGTTAAGGCCGCGCTTGATATTAATCCCGGCTTTGCTGTTCCTATGCATTACAATTCAATTGTCGGTTCTGTTGACGACGCAAAGAGGTTTGCCGAAGCATTGAAGGGCAAGGTGGAGGTCAGGGTGCTGAATGAAGAATAGAAGGGATTTATATGCCGGCAGAGCATACCATACACAAGAATGGCTGATGCAAAGAATATATCGAGATTACTGCTGAAGAAGTATCCGAAGCCGGTCATCGCGCTCAATTTTTCCAATCCTCTCGAGCTTTTGATCGCAACGATCCTTTCCGCACAATGCACTGACGTCAGGGTCAATGAAGTCACCCGTACTCTCTTTGAAAAGTATAAGACGGCAGAGGATTATGCTCAAGCGGACCTTCAAAAATTCGAAGAGGAGATACGGCCTACAGGTTTTTACCGGAATAAGGCGAAGGCGATTATCGCGTGCTGTGGAAAGATCGTTAAGGATTTCAGGGGTCAGGTCCCAGGAAGTCTTGACCATCTGGTAACACTTCCTGGTGTAGGAAGAAAGACGGCCAATGTTGTCCTTGGCGGTGCATTCGGCAGACAGGCGATGGCTGTTGATACTCATGTGTTAAGGGTTTCACAGAGGCTTGGATTAGCACATTCCAATAACCCGGATAAGGTTGAGGAGGAGTTGGTTGATGTATTTCAGAAGGGAAAGTTAACCATGATCAACCTCGCCTTAATCCTGCACGGAAGGGAGACCTGCAAGGCAAGGCGTCCAATGTGTCCGGAATGCGTGCTCTATAACAAATGTGAATGGTCTGAAAAGGCTCCTCGAAAAACGGAATAGCATATAATGAAACGAGAGACGGGCAAACTGAAGACGGAAGTGCTGAATAAACAGTTGTACGCCGAAGGAGTAAAGGCGGTTTTTAAAGGTGAGATAATTGGCAGAGATATAATCTTTCTTGACTCGACTACCTCAACAAATGATACTGCTATGGAAATCGGGCTGCGTAGGAAGGACCCTGAAGGAATCGTTGTGGTCGCTGATTCCCAGAGCAGGGGGAGGGGAAGGCTCGGCCGTAGCTGGGTATCACCCCCCGGGGTCAACCTGTATTTAACCGTGTTATTAAGGCCTTCTTTGCCGGTAAAAGAGACCCCGCTTATTGTATTGATGGCTGCCGTGGCCGTGGTTTCAGCGATAAGGAAGCATACAGGGCTTAAGGCAGAGATAAAGTGGCCTAATGACATACTCATCAAGGGGAGGAAGACAGGAGGCGTCCTGCTTGAAATGAGGTCTGATTCCGGGAATATGAATCTTATCGCTCTGGGTATCGGAGTAAATGTTAATCTGTCTTTAGACATGCTGCCGGAAGAACTGAGAGAGAGTGCAACCTCACTTAAGAGAGAGAAGAAGAGCGATGTTGACAGGATAGGGCTGCTTGGAGGTGTGCTGGCTGAACTTGAGCGCTGGTATAAAATCATTTTAAATGGTGATAAGACGGTTCTTTTTAATGAGTGGCTTCGATTAGACTCAACTATTGGCAGGATGATTACAGTGGAGGGCGTACCTGCTTCATCAAGGACATACGGTCCTATATCAGGTATTGCTGAGGGTATTGATGACAATGGCAGGCTCCTGGTAAGGCTATCATCTGGAGGACTTCAGAAGGTGAGCGCCGGGGATGTAACAATTGAAAAAAAATGAAAAATTAAAAATCAAAAGTCAAAATTCCGGAAGGTTTTCATGAGATAATTACTCCACAATTTTAATATTTAATTTTTTATTTTTGATTTAATAACATGCTCTTACTTATTGACATAGGAAACAGCAGGACCACAATAGGTTCGTATGATAATGGTATCGGAAGGGTATCAGGTTTCAGGACAATCCCCGGTGGTCGTGATGAGGAAGAGTATCGCCTGTTACTCAAGGGATTTGTCGGGGATAATATGGTTACTGTCCCCCAGGGTGTTGTTATCTGCTCTGTTGTTCCTGAGGTTACACCTGTCATAGCGAGATCTCTGAGGAAGAGCTTCAGGATTAAGCCGCTGATTGTAAATCATAGATTAAAAACCGGTTTGAGATTTAAGGTTAAACACCCTGAGAAGATCGGAGCCGACAGGATAGCCACAGCTGTCGGCGCCAGAAATCTGTACTGGGGTGACTTGATAATAATTGATTTTGGAACCGCAACGACCTTCTGTCTTGTGTCATCAGGGGGTGAATACCGGAGTGGAGCGATAATGCCCGGTATCGGGATCTCTGCCGATTCCCTTGCGGATAAGACTTCCCGGCTTCCCAGGGTCAACCCTGCGCCTCCCCTTCATGTTATTGGGAAGGACACTGAAGAGAATATTCTCACAGGCCTGATTCTTGGTCATGCCGGCGGAGTCGAGAGATTAATAAGAGAGATTAAAAGAGAGACAGGAACAGGCACGAGAGTGGTTGCTACAGGAGGTTATGCGGAACTTGTAGCCCCATATATTAAAAAAATAAAGTATATTAACCCTCTATTGACCCTTGAAGGACTGAGTATTATATATGGGCTTAATAACATAAAGGCTTGAGTGACCGGATAAAGGTGATTTGGGGTATAATATAAATAAGATAATAGAATAAATGTTTTTCGAGATGATAATTATTTTATAAATATATAAGACAAGAATTTATAGGAGGGGTTATTATGAAAGTTGAGCGTATTCTTTTCCCAACAGATTTTTCAGAGGGATCTTTTCATGCGCTGCCGTATGCAGTTGATCTGACAAGGACTTATAATGCTAAACTTTATGTCCTTCACATTATTTATGATATTGCAAAGGCGACCGACTCCCATATCCCCCATATGTCGGCAGATGAATTGTACAAGGAACTTAACGAATGGGCGATAAAAGAGATAGATACATGCTGTATTGAGGAGATAAGGAGTTTGCCTGATGTTGAAAAAAAGATTGTAAAAGGTATCCCGTATGAGGAGATAATTAAATTCGCCTCTGATAATGAGATTGATATGATAGTTATGGGAACCTATGGCAGGGTTGGTTTTCAGAGGTTTATCTTCGGCAGTACTGTCGAAAAGGTGGTAAGGAGGGCTCCATGCCCTGTACTGACCGTGAGGGTCCCGGAGCACAGGGGGGAAAAATAGACGGGGCTATACCTGCAATGGATTACTTCAGGATGTCTCCTGATGAAGTTTCGTATAAGACACCTGGAAATTACAAAGAAGGACCAGGGGTATATCTGTATATTATCATCCTTGGAATAAATAATTCTGCGCAGGTTTCTGTTTATTATGTTTCCCCTCGTGGTATATACGATGGGAGATATTGAGCAAACAAGATTGAATCTTAATCGTTATATAGTCTTCTCTGCTTTAACCCATCTTTTACTGTTCGGGCTGTTGTTACTGATATATCCTGCCGGGGAGACGGGTGTGCCTGCGATTGATGTTGATATTGTCGCGTATCTTGATACACATGACAGTCCCTCTGTAAAGAGCGCGGAACCAGATTTAAAGAAACGTATAAAGCCTGTCAAGCCGTATATCGATCCAGAGCCTCTTGATGAGGAATTAAAACCGGATGCCATTGAAGGAGGTGCAGGATCACTTTTTCATGAAGATGCCCCTCCAAACGGATCAGGGATTGAAAAGCATTTAGATCAAGAGGATTCAAGTAGAGAATCAAAGACTGACGATCTCCATAACCTTCCAGGCTTCTCCGCTGAACAGGAGGAGTCAGGAACTTCGCCGCCTCCCCGAAATTTTCTTTTTGACAGGGAGACAATAGAGAAGTTTGCACAGAAGCCTTCACGGGATGACAGGGGTCATAGCTTTGAAGCCCCGGGGTTTAAGCACCGTGGCTACATGAGATTGTTGAAACAAAAGATCGAGAGAATATGGGAATACCCAGAGGAGATGTCCCGGCGAGGTGTTTCTGGAGACCTTTATATCACTTTTATTATTAATAAAGACGGGAGTCTCAGGGATGTCCGGCTTGTAAGAACATCGGGACACAGAGAGCTTGATGAGGCCGCAATAAAAGCCCTTAAGGATGCCCAACCCTTCTGGCCTTTGCCGGACAATTGGGAGAAAGACGGCTTTGAAATAAATGGGCATTTTATTTATCTCCCTGGCAGCACTTATCTGTTGTGAAAATTCAGGGGTTAACGGATCCAGATGGTGTTAAGGTTAAGGTTGAGGTTTGAAAAATAAAAAATAAAATATCAAATATTAAGATGACAGATTAAAATGCAAAAATGACCCGTTGCACTTATCTTTGAATTTTGATTTGTC
>CAXMSH010000007.1:0-3690 GCA_964195875.1 Thermodesulfovibrionia bacterium | reverse complement strand
CAAGTTAATATTATAAATTGGAGATAATACGGGTTTTGCCGAGGTCTAAAAGGCGGACATTTTAACTTTTAATCTTTGATTCTATGTAAATTCTTCCCGTATTATCTCCAATTTATAATATTAACTTGTTATAATAACCTTCATGGAAATCCTGAAACAGTTGAGATGGCAGGACATTCTTGATATCCTCCTTGTGGCGGTAATACTATACAGGGGACTTCTCTTAATTAAAGGGACGAAGGCCGCCCAGATGCTTGTGGGTCTTGGGGTATTGTTACTGGCTTTTCTGTTTTCAGGATACCTTCAGCTTTATACTATAGACTGGCTCATTCAAAGCATGTGGGCACAGATTGTTCTTGCGCTTATCATACTGTTTCAACCAGAAATAAGAAAGGCTCTGGCCCAGATGGGGGAGGCGCGTTTCCTTAGCTTCAGCAGTGCGGAGGGATCTAGATCCGTAGAGGAGATACTGCGGGCGGCGGTCTCACTCTCAAACAGAAAGGTGGGGGCGCTGATAGTTATCGAAAGGGAGACCAGCCTGAACGATTTTATTGAGATGGCGACAATCCTTGATGCCAAGGTTTCACATGAGTTGCTTCTGAGCGTATTTAACCCTGCATCTCCCATACATGACGGCGCCGTTATTATCAGGGGAAATCGTGTTATTGCCGCAGGCTGTTTTCTCCCGTTGACACTTAGCAGTGGTCTTTCCAGGGCTCTCGGGACGAGGCATAGGGCAGGTATAGGACTGACAGAGGAGACAGACGCCGTAGTAATTATTATTTCTGAAGAGACCGGAAGCATCGGGATTGCAGTTGGAGGGAGACTGCAGAAGGATATGGATATGAACTCTCTGAGGGATTTTCTCACGGAAAACTTTGCCGCACAGAAGGACAAAAAGAAATGATAAGAAAGATTTTAGCAAAGAATATATGGCTGAAGATTGCTTCACTTATGCTGGCGATTCTCCTCTGGTTTTTTGTGGTGATGAGCGGACACTCTGTTATAGTATTGGATGTGCCGGTAAAGTTCATTAATATGCCTAATGAAATTGAGATGGTAAATATGGCTAAGACTGTTAGATTGGGGATAGAGGGGCAGGATAGGGTTTTAAAGGGTATTAACCAGGAAGATATCAGCGTTGTAGTTGATCTTAAAACAGCAAAGTCCGGCAAAAAAATATACTCACTTTCCCGTGAGAATATTAAACTTCCCAAAAGACTGATCGTTAAAAGCATTTCACCTCAGACAATAAGCCTGGTGCTCGAAGAACGTATGCAGAAGAAAGTCTCTGTGAAGCCGGTTATTGTCGGCCTGCCGGCAAAAGGGTTTTCTGTTGAGAGTATTAAAATAACGCCGGAGAAGGTCATGATAGAGGGTCCCATGAGCCTTGTAAAGAGGATATATTCTGTCAAGACAGAGCCGTTAGATGTGACAGGGACAGTTGAAAACCTTCATTTCACAGCTTTTCTTGATATGACCAAACCGAATGTGAGGTCTGACACCCAGGAGATTGAGGTTATTATCTCCGTTAAAAAGGACAAATAAGGAGGCTTTTTCTGAGATGCCTGTAAAAGGAAATAAGGCAAAGCTGTTTGGGACTGACGGTATAAGGGGCAAGGCAAATTATCCCCCTATGACCGGTGAGATAGCTTTTGAGATTGGGAGGGCCGCGGCTTATGTGCTGAAGCGGAAGCACGGACGTGACCTGATCCTGATCGGCAAGGATACGAGGCTGTCCGGTTATATGCTGGAGAGCGCTCTCACTTCAGGCATATGTTCTATGGGAGTGGATGTTGTTCTTGTGGGCCCTATGCCCACGCCCGGGATCGCTTTTGTTACACGGAGCCTGAGAGTGGATTCCGGTATAGTCATATCCGCATCGCACAACCCTTATGATGATAACGGGATAAAGTTCTTCTCTTCTGATGGTTTCAAGCTGCCTGACAGTGTTGAGAGAGAGATAGAGAAGGCGGTATTCTCCGTCAAGCTCAGAGATATCAGGCCTCAGGGTGACGGGATAGGAAAGGCCCACAGGGTTGATGACGCGGCCGGACGGTATATCGAGTTTGTTAAGTCTACTTTTCCCAGGGGGATGACCCTTGAGGGGCTCAAGGTTGTTGTTGACTGTGCCAACGGTTCTGCTTACAAGATAACACCTATGGTCCTGAGCGAGCTTGGCGCCGAAGTAATTGCCATTAATAACAAGCCTGACGGAATGAATATAAACGATGATTGCGGCACCACACATCCGGAGGCTATGAGAAAGGCTGTTCGTGAGCACGGTGCCGATATCGGCATTGCCCATGATGGTGATGCTGACAGGGTAATTCTCTGCGATGAAAAATACGAGATAGTTGATGGTGACAGGATAATGGGTATATCAGCTCTCGACATGAAGAAAGAAGGCACTCTCAAAGGCGGTGCTGTTGTTGCTACAGTTATGAGCAATATAGGCCTGGAGGCCTGCCTTAAGAAGTCAGGGATCAGGCTTATTAGGACCCAGGTGGGAGACAGGTATGTTGTTGAGGAGATGCTGAAGAAGGGTTGTAATCTGGGGGGTGAGCAGTCAGGCCATGTGATCTATCTCGACGATAATACAACAGGAGACGGCGCAATAACAGCGCTTCAGATACTTTCTGTAATGAGCAGGACGGGCAGGAGATTGTCTGAGCTTGCTTCTGAAATATCTATTTACCCTCAGGTACTTGTGAATGTGCGGGTTACACATCCTGAAAAGATGGAGGAATTTTCCCCTGTCATGGAGGCAATTAAAAAAGCCGAAAAGAAGATTAAGGGGGGGCGGATCCTGGTCAGGCCGTCAGGGACAGTGCCGAAGATAAGGGTGATGGTAGAGGGGGATAACATGGATAAGATAAAAGAGATAGCTGAGGATGTAGCTGAAGTCATAAGACTTAACATGAAATGACAGCGGTTGCTGTCTCTTTCATAGCCGGGATTGCCGCCTTTCATTTCTTTCCCTACTTTCCTTTATCAATAATTATATTACTTGTATTTGCTCTCTTTCTCTTATCCATTTTAAAGCTCGATAGGAGAAGAATACTTATATTATTTATCGTATTTGGTCTCGGGTTCTCCTACACATATTTGAGGCATGATAACCGATCTGAGTCAGACTTTTACGGTTACTTCCATTCAGAATCCTTGGCAGGCGATGCGCTGGTTGAGGGCACAGTTTCTGATCTGCCGGAGGTGTCCGATGGAAAGATACGGTTTACTATCAATGATGTGCAGATAAACGGCAGGAAGCTTTATGGAAAGGTCAGGCTATTTGCAAATAAGGATGCCTATGGTTATGATCCTGACCGGCCTGAATATGGTGACCGTATAAGCGCGGATGCAAAATTGAAGGATCCCTCTGTACTTAAGAATCCAGGTCTTTATTCACATGATATGAAGCGGGATGGGATCTTCGCTGTGGGGTATATATCGGGTTTCCGTTTAATGGGGAAGGGCAAAGGAGTTTCAGCCTGGATATCTCAAAAGAGACAGAGGCTCGGAGACATTATCGATAATAGCCTTTCAGAGGAGAACGCCTCTTTACATAAAGCTATAATACCTGGACTTAAAAGAGGGATAGGGCAGAGTATGAGGGAGGCATTCAGCACAACAGGACTTGCTCATCTTCTCAGTATATCCGGCACCCACTTCGGGCTTCTTGCCTTTATA
>CAXMSH010000006.1:0-16203 GCA_964195875.1 Thermodesulfovibrionia bacterium | reverse complement strand
GTCAATCTCAAGCCCGGTTAAACCCTTCATCTCCAGACACCTCTCAACAGTATCTTCCAGCCTTCCCGGCTCAAGAGGTTCTGGAACTCTGACTACATGAACGGCATTATATGGGTGTATCTCGTCCCACAGCAATACCGTCCTTTGAGGAATACTCAATTTCCCTTTCATAACAGTAGTGAATTAATCCTCAGATATCAGATCACGTTTATCTTTGTACGTCTTCCAGCGATTATGGATCCATAGGTACTGTTCCGGGTATTTTCTGATGATCGTCTCCATTGAACGGTTCATCTCACCGGTAATCCTAAAGATTTCAGCCTTCTCACTCTCAAAGATCCCCGGGTAGATCGGATCAGAAACGAACCCCTCATAGGCCTGACCGCCGGCTTTTCTGCAGCATGCCACGACAACAATCGGCCTTTTGTAAGTAATCGCCAGGATTGCAGGAACAGGGGTAGTCGTGGCCTTGCGGCCGAAATAATCCACGGAAACGCCCTTCATGGTGCTCTGATCCGGCAGCATGCCGATTGATTTTCCCTGTTGAAGCGTTCTACGAAGCACAAAAAAAGCGTTCTTCTTTGGAATAATCAACTGTCCGCTGTCGGCTCGATGCGCGTAAATAAGCCTTTCGAGGTAAGGGTTATCAAGCGGCCTTACAACAACTGAAAGAGTTATTCCTACTAAAGCGCTGATCGCCGGAAGGACCTCCCAGTTACCGATATGCGGCGTTACAAATATACAACCGCCTGCATCATCATGTATCTTTTTGGCCTTTAAAAAAAGTTCATCAAGTCCTTCTGTCGATCGTCTGAGCCTGCTGAGAGCATCCGGTCCTGCCATGAAGGAACGGGATTTCATGGCCTCCAGAAAAGTGAGGAAAAATGATTGACAGCTCCGGCGGGCGATCTTCTTTATCTGGCCGTCGCTCTTTTCACCCTTAAACGCGCTGCGGAGATTCGTTATAGCTATGTCACGTCGACGTGCCGCAATAATGTAAAGCAGATTACCAAGAAAACCGCTCACAACGTGCAGGGCCCAGACAGGCAGAATGCCGGAGAACCGGAACAGGAGAGATACCGA
Organism: Thermodesulfovibrionia bacterium; assembly: GCA_964195875.1. Lineage (GTDB taxonomy): Bacteria > Nitrospirota > Thermodesulfovibrionia > UBA6902 > UBA6902 > CAXMSH01. The sequence continues at coordinate 15,120 of CAXMSH010000006.1, read as the reverse complement.
TATATATTCGAGTATACAGATCAGCCGGCTTTTTTTTCGCTTTTTTTTTTCACCCTATGCTTATGATACATCAAAATGCATCTCTTTATAATCCCCTGCGGGATCAAACCTGTAAAAAATTTCACGATGCCGAGAGGTCAATCTCATCCCTTATCAGTGCGGACCACTGCCGAAGAAGACTGCCCACCTATACCGTAACTGACAGATACAAAATGTGTCTTATCACACGTTTGGGCCGTCCCGGCTATCCTGAGGTCTGTGAATTCACTTTCTGCTTCATTAAAGTTTAGCGTGGCAGGGACAGTCCCGTTCTTTACCGCCTTTAATCCAAAGATGATCTCTGCGATATCACTTGCCGCACCCATGTGTCCGGTATACGGCTTCAACCCGCAGACCGGCACATCCTGTTTTTTATTACCAAGCACCTTAAGAACAGAATTCAACTCAGATCTGTCCCCTTTTCTGGTTCCGCTTCCATGCGGGATGATACACGCAAGTTCCCCTGCCTCGATCCCCGCTTCATGGAGGGCCATGCTCATACTGCGCCTGCTGACTTCAGGAGGAACCTCAATCCCATGACCGGATGAGAACTCAATACAGTCTCCAAAACCCTTTATTGTTCCGATCGGTTCCGCTCCTCTCGCCCGGGCCGTCTCTGATGACTCAAGGAAGAGCGCGGCCCCCCCCTCTCCAGCGATAAAACCATCCCTGGCCCTGTCAAAAGGTCTGAAGGAACCTGCTCCGTCCCTGCACTTTGAAAGTATTCCCAGGCCTTCGAGTTCGTAAAGAGAGAGCTCTGTTATCCAGTTGCAGCACCCTACCGCCATCGCAATATCGGCCTTGCCCTGCTTAATACACCTGTACGCGTGTTCAATCGCCTGTCCCCCGCACGGTGAGAGGCTGGCCAGACTCGAGTTCGGGCCCATGAACTCAAAGTATGCTGACAAAAAACTGAAGAGGTTATTATAAATAGACTCAAGAAGGAAGAAAGGGTTTACCTTATCCAGTGTGGACCTGTTCAGTTTTTCATAATCCATCTCTTCCCACTTACCGCCGGTCCCGTCCTTCGTAGCCTGAAACATGAAGTCATACCCGACCTTGGTAAAGTCCCCTGAACCGATGTAGAGCGCCCTGCGTTCCGGCGGTATATTTGACATCGGTATACCGCATTGGGCGACCGCCTCACGGGCTGAGGCAAATCCGAGAAGAGATCCGCGATTCAGGAACTTCATCTGGCTTAACTGCTTGGGAGAAATATCATCAGGATTCTCAAAATTTCTCACCTTGCCGGCATATGTTAAAAAGGAGGGCGCATCATCCTTAGGATAATGTGAGATCCCCGTTTTCATCGCGCTCATGTTCTGCCAGTTCTCCTCAACACTATTGCCAAGGGACGTTACAAGCCCGGCGCCGGTTATAACAACTTCTCTCTCCTTCATTATTATAAATTTAACTCCCTGGTCAAAAGCTGAAAGAACCTCTTCTGATCGCTCACATCTTCAATCTCAGAGAGCTTCACAATTTCTCCCTCAAATTCCGTTCTGATCTTCTTCTTACCGTGTACCGTCCCGACGCCGGAGTAGACCCTGATATCAGTCTCCTTATCGGATATATTCCTTACCTCAAGCTCAACCTGGTCGCCGGGCAGGGCAAAGCCGTAAAAATTGCTTTTTCTTACTTTGTTGATCAGAAACCAGTTGGTAAAGTCAGAAGAGGCGGCTTCAAGCCAGCCCGCTAACTGGGCAAGGGACTCCAAAAGCATGACTCCCGGCATAATGGGGTTTTTGGGGAAATGGAACTCAAGGAAATCCTCACTCATGGCAACGTTCTTGATCCCCCTGATCAACTCGCCGGACTTATACTCAGTGATATGATCGATCAATAAGTAACGCATCGTCTTTTATGCCCCCCATGATGTATCTCCCTTATCACCCACCAGGATTACGGTTGCAACAGCGTACTGTGCCGAATGGGAAATAGAGACGGTTAACTGACGTATCTTCTTCTTTCTGCCCATCTTTTCTGCCCAGCCGCTAATCGAGAGCTCGGGTTTCCCGGAAGGAGTTGAAGACACCTCTATCTCCTGCAACGTATTATCAACACCGGAAAGCCCCATCCCCAGCGCCTTCATACAAGCCTCTTTCGCGGCAAACCTGCCCGCGAAATGTCTATAAGGCTCCTTCATCGAAAGACAGTACTTCCTTTCGCCTTCAGTAAATATTTCTGAAACCAGGTCCCTGTTCCTCGAAAATATATCCGCAAACTTCGGTATCTCTACAAGGTCAACGCCCTGGTATATCTGCATCATGAGATACTTAACCCCCCATCAACAGATATTGTCTGCCCTGTTATATAGTCTGCCATATCAGAAGCAAGAAAGAGCACGAGGTTTGCAACATCCACCGGCTCACCAAACCTGCCCAGAGGGATCCGCTCAAGGATACTTTCCCCAGCCCTCTTTCTGACACGGGTACTCATCTCTGTACGGATCATCCCCGGCAATACTGCGTTCACCTGAATCCCTCTTGATGCAAGTTCAACGGCACATGCCCTGGTAAAAGAGGTTAAACCTCCTTTTGAAGAAGCGTAGTTCGTCTGCCCGCGTCCACCCCGTATCGCGCCGATCGAGGCGATATTGATAATCTTTCCGGAGCGGCCGGCCATCATCATTTCCCCGGCTCTCCGGGTGCATAGGAAAGCTCCCCTCAGGTTAACATTATGGACCTTGTCCCAGTCTGAAAGCTCCATCGCGAACAACAGATTGTCTTTGATAATCCCGGCATTATTTACAAGTATATCCAGTCTGCTGAAACCATCACTTATATATTGAAAAAGCGCGTCAACCTCTTCGGGTTTGGATATATCCGCCTGAAAAATATCCGCGGCCTGTCCTTTCCTTACTATCTCATCTCTCAGTTCCGCGGCCTGATCCCCGGACCTGCAGTAATTAATGATAACCTTTGCTCCTGCTTCTGAAAGACGCAGACATATCTCTCTACCGATCCCGCGTGCCCCACCTGTGACAAGAGCCACCCTATCTGATAAATTCATTTGCATATATTATCTCCATGCGGCAATGGTCTTTTTTCATGTATCTATTATAGTCCCGTGTTGTTAAAAAGGGGCTTGGATCCTTTCCTTAAGACGTATATTTTTTCACAACTACTGTAGCATTTTGCCCGCCAAAACCAAAAGAGTTCGATAGCGCGGCATTAACCGTTCCTGCCCTTTTCCCCTGCGAGACGTAATCCAGGTCACACCTCGGGTCCGGGTTCGTAAGGTTGATAGTCGGATGTATTTCATCCCGGTTAACGCTCAGGACCGTATAGATGAACTCGGGGCCTCCAGCCGCCGCGATCAGATGTCCTATCATTGATTTGCTCGAGCTGATCGGCAGATTATATGCATGATCACCAAAGACCTTCTTGATCGCCAGGGTTTCCGCAACATCATTAAGTTTTGTGCCGGTTCCGTGAGCATTAATATAATCCACTTCCCCGGGGTTCATGCCTGCATCCTCAAGTGACGAACGCATTGACCTCTCGGCCCCTCGACCCTGCGGGTGGGGCGCTGTAACCTGAAACGCGTCCATGCTCGTGCCATAACCTGCGACTTCAGCATAGATCTTTGCCCCCCTTTTCAGAGCCTTACCCTCCTCTTCAAGGACAACGACCCCCGCGCCTTCACCCATCACCAGCCCGGACCTCTTTCTGTCAAAAGGTCTGCATGCTTTCTCCGGGGCCTCAGATGAAATTGCCGCTGCTTTTAACAGCACAAAGGTGATCAGCCCTAACGGGTTTATCATGGAATCCGCGCCGCCGGCCAGGATCATCTCCGCGTCACCCCTGCGGATCATTCTGTATCCCATACCGATAGCCTGAGTCGCCGCGGCGCATGCTGAAGTTATAGTCGCGTTGTATCCGTTAATTCCATACTTCCGGGCTATCAGAGCCGCCGGTCTGTTTGAATTGTTTCGTATCAGTGATTCCATGTGGACAGAATCGTATTCTCTGCCGAACCTCCGGTAATCGAATGAACCGTCCCCGTCTGTCCAGCGCTGGAGATCTTCAGGCCTGTTTATGCCGAGTCCTGCCGCGAGAATTACGCCACAGCGTTCAGTGTCTCCTTGATGGTTCAAACAGCCCGAATCATCAAGGGCGGAATGAGCTGACCATAAGGCAAAGAAAGTCCTTCTCTCACTCTCAGAATCAGCATCTTCCGCAAAAAACTCTTTAATCCTGTGAACGTTCTCCTCTCCTACTTCACCTGCCGCCTTCACAGGCAGACCGGCCGAACCGGGGAAAGAGATGCTCTTAATTCCTGATTCTCCAGCGAGGACCTTCTTCCAGTTTTCTTCAATATGGAGTCCGAGCGGGGTGACCATCCCGAGTCCCGTAATAACAACTCTTTTCCCCCTGCTCACCATGATTTATTCTTCCCTTAACCCACTGTAATAGCGGAACTTTTCTTTAAGTTCATCGGGGCTGATCCGCTGAAAATGAGTGTAAATTGTACGGTTCATAGAAGCGATCAGCTCACCGTCCGAGTACATCTCTGCTCTGCCGAGAGTATCTCTTCTGGATGTTGATATGATCTCAGCGTGGATCTCGGCTGTAAAACCGGGCCTTAATTGAGCTGGAAAATTGACGTCTTCAATCAAAGACATTATAGCCGCAAGTTTAAAGTCATGTGAATACATGATCAGCCATCCAAGGAGCTGGGCCATCGCCTCAATCATGATTACTCCGGGCACAAGGGCAACTTTGCTGAAGTGTCCCCTCAGAAACTCCTCGGATAGAGCAAATGATTTAAACCCCCTGATAGAAGAGCCCTTCTCTATACTGTCTACCCTGTCATAAAACAAAAACCGCATTCACACTCCTTATAGCCACTGACTTTCACTGACTAAAAACAATTTGTTCATTGATTAATAAATCATTATTTATATAAGTCTGAGTGAATCTGTCCACGAAACAAAGGGCAGAGTGGCTAAATCTTTGTTATTTTCTGTTGTCTTTACCTCTATGTTAAAAGTCTGTGTAAGTCAGTGGCTAATTCAGTCAACAGCCTCAATTATCAAGGAAGCAGCCTGCCCTTCGTAACTCTGGCAGTTTACCATAATACGGCCTGATTTTTTCATTAGCGGCGCGTCACTGACCAGTTGAAACCTGATCTCTTCATCCAGCGGTCCCGGGGTGAGAACCGCGGGAATAACGCCGTTCTCAATCATATAGAGCGCAAGGATGATATCAACGGCAGGCGCACCGGCATACATATGTCCCAGAGCTCTCTTTGATGAATACACCGGTATTGTTTCGATACAGTCTGAAAAAACGGAATGGACCGCCTCCATCTCATTGGCATCCCCCCGGCAAGTACCGTCACCGTTTGCAACAATAACATCGATATCTTTTGCGTCTACTCCTGCCTTCTCCATCGCGGCCAGCATCGAACGGGTGATAGCCCCTGTCGTCGGCGCAGGATAATCTTCCCCCAGCCCAAAAGAGAAACCAGCACCGCTCAACACCGCCCTGTACGGGACACCGCGGTCATCAGCAGAAGATTTCAGCTCAAGTGCGATCATGCCGCACCCTTCACCCGGAACGGTCCCGTTCCGGTCTGCGCCAAAAGGTCTGCAAGGATTTTTATCGTCGGAGCCTGTTTTGTTCAGGGTGTTTGACAGGTGAGCCCGTGCAAGGCTTGATGGAGTGACCTTCTCGCTTACACCCCCGGCAAGGACCACCTTCGCCCTTCTATCGATAAGAACCTCAACCGCTTCTGAAATAGCCTGTGCGCCTGAGTCGGCATGAGGGGAAAATACCGCGTTTTCCCCACGTATATCGAGACTGATGGCGACCTGACAGAAGCTTATATTATTGAGCATCGAAAGAGGCCAGAGAGGGTAGATCTCCTGATACCCTTCTGTAAAGAACCTTTCATAGCTGAAATTCCCATGAGAATCTCTTGATTTCAGGACAGCCGGAAGCAGGTCATCCACCTTGTAGTCAACCATCCCCATACCGGCAAATAATCCTATCTCTTCTCCCGGTATCCCGCGTCCGGCAATACCGGCCTGCGCAAAAGCGTCATGCGCGCATTTCATCAGCATAACAGAGTGTTTGTCCATGATCCGGGCATCCCGCGGATGGATATTCAGGACTGAGGGGTCAAGCCCCTTCACCTGCGCCGCCGCACTGCAGTCGAAACCGCTTGCGTCAAAATCTTTTATCGGCTGTATGCCGCTTCTGCCTGAAAGCAGAGAATCCCATGTCTCCCGTGCCGTATGCCCGAGAGAACTTATAAGTCCCGTCCCCGTCACTACGATACGATCGTCCATAAATAAAATGATACAGGATGCGGGATGCGGGATACAAGGCAGAATAGTATTGATTATGGGTACAGGACTGCCTTTTAAGCCAGATATGTTAACCGATATTTCTGTTTATAATCCTGCAATCGAGGCGTTGAATACTTCTTTTGTTTTTGAATCTCACCTCTGAACACAACGTTTCAAACGTTAATCATCCGTTTCAAATAACAACTTTTGAGGAATTATCCTTGCTTATGACTACTAAGTTTGATATAACTATAGGAAACCAGATACTAATTTGTTATCTATACATAATAAGGAGACGATATGTCTGAATTAAATCGAAAAGAACAACTTTGGCCACATCTCCCGCTTGAGGCCTGGCAAGATACATGTTCAACTCTCCATATGTGGACACAAATTATCGGAAAAATAAGATTACATCTTGCGCCGATGATAAATCACTGGTGGCAGGTAGCATTTTACATAACCGCACGAGGCTTCACGACATCTCCCATGCCATTCAATTCAATGTACTGTCAAATTGACTTTGACTTCATAGATCATGAAATGCACATTATTACAGACAATGGAAATTCCCGTTCAATTGAACTGAAACCACGCACTGTCGCTGATTTCTATATTTCGACAATTGAAGCACTGAGTTCCCTTGGGATTAAGGCAGCTATTTGGACGACTCCCGTAGAAGTCCCGGAAAGAATACCCTTTGAGCAAGATAATACGCACTCTTCCTACAATCCTGAATACGCGCATCGTCACTGGAGAGTGCTGGTTCAAACTGATAGAATCATGAAAGAGTTTCGCTCCCGTTTTATCGGTAAAGTCAGTCCTGTTCATTTTTTCTGGGGCGCTTTTGATCTGGCTGTTACAAGGTTCTCTGGTCGACAAGCCCCTGAACATCCAGGAGTTCCGAACGTGGCCCGTTCTGTCATGGTCGAGGCATACTCACATGAAGTTAGCAGCTGCGGCTTCTGGCCGGGGCCCGGGCTTGGAGAGCCAGCATTTTACTCATATGCCTACCCTGAACCTGAAGGCTTTAAAGAATATCCTGTCAAGCCTGATGAAGCGTATTACTTTAATGACTGGGGCGAATTTGTTTTGCCATATGAGGCGGTTAGAGCAGCCGGGTCTGCTGATGAGAAACTGCTTGCGTTTCTGCAAAGCACGTATGAAGCAGCAGCTACACTTGGCAATTGGGACCGAGGTTCACTGGAGCGTAGCGCATAATAATAAAAAGACAATTAACACTGGGGGTGGGATTATGGCAAAGAAGCAGTTGGCAAGGAAGGCAAAAGCTTTGGAAAAGAAAGTTGCCGGGAAAGCGAAAAAACTAATAAAGAAGGCCGTTAAAATAGAGAAGAAAATAGCTATGAAGGCGAAAGCTGTTGAGAAGAAGATTGCTGGGAAAGCAATAAAACTAAAGAAGAAGGCTGTTAAGAAGTCTTTAGTAATAGAGAAGCAGTTGTCAAGGAAGGCAAAAGCTGTGGAGAAGAAGGCCGCCGGGAAAGCGATAAAATTAAAGAATAAGGCCGTTAAAATAGAGAAAAAGATAAGTAAAAAGGCGAAAGCATTGAAGAAGAAAATCATCAAGAAAAAGAGAACACCGAATCCAGCATTCATGAAACCAATGCAGATTAGCGAAGCCTTAGCTAAAGTCGTAGGAAGCAAACCTCTTCCCAGAACAGAAGTTACCAAAAAACTCTGGGCGTATATTAAGAAGAACCAACTCCAGGATGCGGTAAATAAGAGAATGATTAATGCTGATGATAATCTTGAGAAGGTTTTTGGTGGTAAAAAGCAGGTTTCAATGTTTGAGATGACCAAGCTGGTCAGCAAACATTTAAGTTAATTTTAGAAAATATACCCTAAGGAATTAACCAAATAGGCGGGAGAAGTTAAATCTCCCGCCTTATTTTTTATTGCATGTTTCAACCAATAATCATCAGCTTCCATCGACCTCAATATTATTGACTTGTAGGTGAAGTCAACAATTGACGAGGCTATCCTGCTAGCCTTATTCCTCAAACGCCCCTAAACAGAGGCACGCATTCTGTCCGCCAAAACCAAAAGAGTTGGAGATGGCCCTCCGGTGAGCCTGATGCCGTGCTTCATTCGGCACGTAATCAAGCCTGCACTTTGGATCGCGGAACTCATAATTGATGGTAGGAAGTATGAGTGAACGTTTTATTCCCATAAGGGTCAGGATGGCCTCAATGGCGCCCGCCGCGGCGATGGTATGTCCTAGCATAGACTTGTTTGAGCTGACAGGGATCTCCTTTGCCCTATCTCCAAAGACCTCCTTGATGGCGTATGTTTCCCCTATGTCATTCTGAGTGGTTGATGTGCCGTGAGCATTGATATAGTCTATATCATCCGGCGATAGCGATGCGTCTTCCAGCGCCCCGCGCATGGCAAAGACTGCCCCCCTGCCTTTTGGATGTGTATCGGTAATCCTGTAGGCATCAGCTGACGAGCCATATCCCAGAAGTTCTCCGAGGATCGGCACTCCCCGTGCCCGGGCATGTTCCAGCTCCTCCAGGACCATTGCTCCCGCCCCCTCTGACATGACAAATCCGTTTCTCTTGCGGTCAAAGGGTCTTGACGCCTCCTGAGGTGTGCTGTATTTTTCGCAAAGCGCCCGTATCAGGACAAACCCGACAAAGCCGGTAAAATTCAGATCGGCCTCACAGCCGCCGGCAATCATTACATCACTCCTGCCTTCCTGTATCATTCTTTGCGCCTCCCCGATCGCCTGTGCGCCGGCGGCACAGGCGGATACGATGGAAGTATTAACGCCTTTGCAGTTGAATAGGATTGAGAGAATTGCCATAGCGGCGTCAGGTTTTCTGCGGAAAAAGTTCAGGTAGGAATACCCCCCGGCCTTCATCAGCCTCCTGATATCCCAGTTGCCCCTGCCGTCAAAGAACCGGTGAGCAAACATCATCTCCTCAACGGAGGGGGTATCGCCATGAGAACCGAGTGAAACACCGATCCTCTCACGGTCCTCTACTTCTTCAAGCCTCGCCTGCCCGGCCGCCTCAATGGTAGCAACCCTCATAAGCCTGAGAGCGCGGGACGATATCTTATCAAACCGGTGAGCGTTGCGGTCTTCAATCCCTTCCAGCCATCTCTCGTCAATCTCTCCGCCGATGCGGCATGGCAGGCCGGTTGTGTCAAATGACTTTATATAATCGATACCTGACGTTCCCATGCTGGCTTTATTAAAAGTATCTTCTGTATTTTTCCCAAGCGGGGTGACCATCCCGTATCCTGTAACGACAACCCTGCGTTTATTTGAACTGTCTGTCATGGCATCCTGTCGCTTTTAATTATTAATAAAATTAGACCTGAATTGTGCGATTCTTCCTACTCTTTTTTATTCTGTCATTCCGGCCCTGGTCGCCTCTGGCGCTACCGAAGGCAGGTAAACTTGTCCGGAATCATTACCCTGTCTTTAAGAAAGATTCCGGACAAGCCGGAATGACACTAGTTGTAGGTTATGTGAAGCAGTTGAAAGAATAGATTTCGATACAGTAAGAGTAGTTTTATCCTGCATGTAGAACATTCACCTCTCAGGCTATTGAATACTGAAAGGCACAATCTAATAAAACCCATCGATTTATCTATTCTTGAAAGTGCTTTGCATAACCAATTTGCTAATAAATCACTAAATATGGGTTAGAATATCTTCTTCTCTTCCTGGACCTTTGTGAGCCAATCCTTGATAAGATCGTCACCATTCATAAAGACGGCTTTCTCTCCACATGATCCGCATTTAACGCGAACTCCATCCTCGGCTTTCCATTCCGATTTTCCACAGTGTGAGCACTCCTCAGGAAGACCGTCAAGTACGTCCATCACCCCCGCTGCCATTGACCCTGCTGTTACGAACGAAGGTATTTCGTCCATATCCATCCCGGCGCTTAACCCTTCGAGGTTCTCCCCCAGCCTCTCCTTTAAGAGCATGATAGCCTTCTCTGTCAGCCGTCCATCTTCATCAATCGCAGAGCCTTCACCGAACATCTCCTCAACATGCTCAAGGACAAAATGCCGCGCCATCTTGATCCCGAAGGCCTGTTCAAGCCTGTAGTTAATATCGAGAAAGTCGAGTGATTCAGCGCCCAGGTCCCTTATTAAAGAACTTTCTTTCTTTATTGCGTCCTCATCGACCCTTAGTGTCTCAATAATGGCCTTCTTAAGTTCATCAAAAACCTTCTCTTCAGTAATAAGATTCTGTTTCATAATGCCCCCTTTTTTTTAATCATTTTGCCACTGACTTTCACAGACTAAAAAGCTTGACTAAAAATAATTTATTATTGATTAATAAATTTTTATTTGTATGAGCCTGCCTACCGGCAGGCAGGTCTGTGTTAATCAGTCCACGATGAGTAAGACAGAGTGGACAAAACTTATGCATATTCTTCTCTTCTTGACTCTACGTTAACAATCTGTGAAAATCAGTGGCCAAACCTTTGTTATTTTCTTCTGTTTTTGCCTCTAGTTAAAAGTCTGTGTAAGTCTGTGGCTAAAGAGGACGGTAAAGCCTGTTGCTAAGGCCCCTGTCCACCACGATAGTCTGACCGCGAATCCCTCTGCTCGCCTCACTGCATAAAAACAGTACCGCGTCGGCTATCTCATCAGGATCCACTATAAGCTCTTCTGGAATCTGTTCAATCTCCTCCATATGCTGCCTCAATACCTTAAAGGAGTCAGTCTTAACAATGCCGCCGCAAACCCCGTTAACGGATATCCCTTTTTCGCTCAAGCTCTCCGCGCAGTCCCTTACAACAGCCTCCATAGCCGCCTTCATACTGCCGAGAGGGTAGGAGGGGTTGTAAAAACGGCTCCCGAGGCTTGAAATAAATACAATACTGCCTTTACTCTTCTCAAGCAGCGGGAGCGCCTCCTGAATACAGAAAATATTTCCAAAGAAGTTGGTCTCAACCAGCTGCCTGAGCTCGCGTTCCAGGAGCCTCTCGATCGTTTTAAAAGGCGCCTTTGCAGCATTTAAGATTAGGAAGTCTAAACCACCGCACTTCTCTTCTGTCTCTTTCAGCAAGTCTTTTACATCTGCCTTTATCGATATGTCCGCCCGGACCTGAAAGGCGCGGCTCCCCGCCTCCTGTATCTCCCTGCATATCTCTTCTCCTCTTTCCCGGGACCGTCCACCGGCCGTTCTGTGGTTAATAACAACATCCGCTCCGGAGAGGGAGAATCTTCTGGCGATAGCGGCGCCAATACCGCGTGTACCGCCTGTTACGAGGGCAACCTTATTACTGAAGGGGCGATTCTGCATAGCAGGTTATTTTATTAAAATACTATGACTTAAGTAAACCTCGTGATAAATAATAAATTAGTGACAAAGGCGCAAAGTAGCAAACCTGCCTGCTCAATGAGTTGTAGACCGGCAGGCAGGGGCACAAAGTAATAAATAAGTATAAAAAACTTTTCTTGTATTTCTTTTACCCTTGTCCCCCTGTTTTCTTTGTGAAAACAAAGAAGGGGGACCTTTGTGCCTATGTGCCTTTGTCACTTTGAACCTGAGTAGTTATCTATTCATCACTGTAGAGATCACGGAGTTTCTCAAACCTCTCTCCAAATTTCTCTTTCAGCAGAGGGTTAAAGCGTTTCGCGATCTTCATGAAGTATATATCGTGACGTATATAGTCCTCTGCCAGCATTACTAACCCCTCATTCATGCTCCAGATAGCCTCCACCTCTTCAGGCTCGTCAATCTTACCCGTCAAAACCTCTTTTGAGTCAGCGATGAGTGTAAAACCTCTTGTATCCCTCTCGGAGTAGATCGTTTCTTCAACAGGATGCCTGTAAAGCCGTGCGGTCTTTATTTTTGTTGCGCCGTAGTGTACCACAGCAACTTTTGTTCCCCTCTCCTCGGCATCAAGTAACGCGGCTGAAAGGGCGTTCATCTCTTTCGCCCAGATCATCAGAAGAATAGTCTCCCTGGCGGTATCGATCATCCTCCTGCCCCTCAGGATAAAACTGCTGTAATCTTTAATATGCCAAGTATAACTCGTATCAAGCCCGGTTTTAACTCCCTGCAGTTCTGCCTCCACCGCCTGCAGATTATCATTCATGGATGATCTGAACCCCTTAACAAGCTCCTCAGGAGATACGGGGATGAACATCTTCGTGCGGTCACTGTGAATGGACTGGACTATCTCTTTTGAGATGAGTTTATTGATAACCTCGTAGATCTTTGAGGTGGGAATTCCGGAATTTTTCGCTATTTCATAAGCACTTGCAGGATTTTCTTTCAAGAGGGCGGTGTAAGCTCTTGCCTCGTATTCGGTCAGCCCCAACCTGGTTAGCTTTGAAATTGCCGTCTGCATCTACCTATTAACTACCATAGTAGTTAATAAATGTCAAGTTCAGCCAAACTCAACTTGTTCCGCATGCTCATAGATATGCCTATCTCTCTGCAGGAAGGGTATTGATATGGAGATTAAGAAGGTTGACCTGTTACGGACGGAATTGCGCGGTATATCTGCGGATAAGTTCCCTTATTGCGTCTCCGATAAGAGTAAATTCCCGGGCATCAAGCCATTCTTTTTTGAATATGCTCCCGCCAAAGGCGACCGCCGAAGCACCGCTTGAGAAGAAGGATCCTATACTGTCTGATGTAATACCCCCGCATGCAAGGAGTTTAATATCCCCAAACGGTCCTCTGATCTCCTTAAAGTAGTCAGGGCCGAAGAACTTAGCGGGAAATACCTTCACCATCGTGGCGCCGGCAGACCAGGCAGTATATATTTCCTGCGGGGTGAAGGCGCCGGGGAATACAGGGATAGAGTGGTTCGCGCAATACTCAACAATATCAGGTATCATTACGGGCAGGACGATAAAAGAGGCACCCGCATCGAGTGCGGAACGAAGATCATCCATGCTCAGAACAGTGCCGGCGCCTATTGTCAGACGGTTATCCGCGACCCCTGCCATCTTCCGTATGAGGTACGGGGCATTATCAGTATTCATGGTGATCTCTACCGTCTTCAGTCCGGATGACACTATGGTATCGGTAAGGGGTTCTACCGCGTCAGCCCCTATTCCACGCAGGATCCCCAGGATGGGCAATTCATTAAAGCGTTCTACATCCATAAAAACTAGCCGATATCCAGAAGGCTATTATAAAAATCTTTGTAATTCTCCTTATCTTCACTGTCACGTAGCGCCATGGCGGCCTTGGGGTGAAGGTTCAACATTCCGGAAACAGCATAAGGGATGATATACCCCCATTCAATCTTCTCTCTTAGCGGTATAAACTCTTTGGATATCAGATCGAGGATCGGGCGTATGTCATACTTGGGGTTCTTAAGAAAACCCAGAAGCAATTCGAGGGGACAATTCCCGGAACCGCGGCCTATTCCAAATACTGTTGCATCAAGATAGTTTGCATTGTGAATGATAGCCTCTATGGTATTGCTGAATGCAAGCTGGATAGAGTTATGCCCGTGAAAACCGATCTCTTTGGTCTTAATAATAGCCTGGAATCTCTTTACAAGGTCTTCAATATTCTCCTGATACAATGCCCCGAAACTATCAACTATGTTAACGACATCAACCTTAGCCTCTCCCTCTATCTGATGAAGCGCTTCATCGAGTTCAGGGCCCCGGTCCCGCGAGATCGCCATTATATTGATAGCCGTCTCGTAGCCTTTTTCAGCAAAATGGTTTGTCATATATATAGCCTTATCTATATCCTTTACATAAGTGGCGGTCCTTATAAGATCCACAGGACTCTCATCAGCCGGCTTTACATCATCCATGTTCACACGCCCTACATCAACCATAACAGAGAGCCTGGCTTTTGACTCGATGCCGTCAGTGACCCGCAGTAAATCCTCATCATCACAGAATTTCCATGGGCCATACTCATCCGGAGAGAAATATTTCCTTGAGTTCTTATACCCTACTTCTATATAGTCCACCCCGGCCTCTGATACCGCCCTGTATACCTCCCGCACAAGCCGAAGATCAAAATCATGCTTATTAATAAGTCCACCGTCGCGAATGGTGCAATCCAGAACCTTTATCTTTTCCCTGAACATTACTCCTCCTCTTTTGCTCGTCAGATGATATACTTAAACTATAATTCTAATTAAATACTACCAGTGTTGTAAAGCATTCGAATTGCCTCATAAAAAATCGAAACGAAAGTGTATCGTTGCCTCAAAAAAGAAATCTTGACGAAAAAGATGAAAAATAGTCTCCTAAGGACAGCAAGAACAGGAGGCGGAAATGAGGTTAACGATGAAGGAGAAGAAGAAGGCAGTGGTAATTCTGGCTCCAAGGTATCAGAAAGCCAGAAAGAAACAAAAGGGCAAGATGCTTGATGAATTCATAGCCCTGACAGGGTACTGTCGGACACATGCCTCATATGTACTGAATATGCATGGTAAATGCAAAAGGATTAGTAAAAACAGAGTAATACAGGCAGATGTCAGGAAGACAGGCCGCCGGGGGCGGAATAAGACTTACACAGATGAAATAAAAAAAGCCCTGATAAAGATCTGGTACATCATGGACTGTATCTGTGGGAAGCGCCTTACGCCTGTAATGGGGCCTATAGTGCAGAAGCTTGAGGATTTTGCAGAAATATCCATGGCAGAAGATACCAGAACAAAACTTATTAGTATGAGCGCGTCTACCATGGACCGGCTGACAGCAGGAGAGAGGAGGAAACAGACGATCAAGGGCAGGTCAAACACTAAGCCCGGCACATTGCTAAAAAATCAGATACCGATACGGACATTCTCGGACTGGGATGAACA
>CAXMSH010000005.1:0-16929 GCA_964195875.1 Thermodesulfovibrionia bacterium | reverse complement strand
AAAGGGGTTTTAGTTGAGGCAGGGTATTATAGTCGGCTCCGGGGGGTGCGTCCCTGCCCTTCAGCCTCCTTCTTTCTCCCAGGAAACCCTTGAATGTATAGAAAGCGTTGTCATGAGGAAGAAATTCAAGCGTATACTCTACCTCGATGACTCCTTCCGTGATATCGTAGCCTGCTAATACAGGTTTTCTTTCCCCTGACAGGAGAAACCGCATTCCTTCAGGATCAGGCATATTCACAGCCCGGTGTCTGGTGATATCCTGCATATGCGGATACAGCTCGTTGGACCTTTTTGCAATATCGACTACCACACGACCATCATCAGGAAACGTTATCCCCTCGCCAATCAGATAAGTCCGAACATTATTATGCTGCTGAAGTATAACTGCTACATGATGAACGCCTCCATACGCTGTATCTTCAAGGACGAGAGTTACCGCGGTATAGTGGTCCAGTTGATGCCAGTCATTGAGATTAAAGAAGAGGCCGAGTAAAGCCTCCTGCCAACCCAGGATCCCAGCCGGAACCCCCGAGTTACGAAAGACAATGTTATAGGTAAGGAACGTCAGGGGCTTAATTACCCCGCCGTTAGTGGTGTCAAATGACACAGCCTGTCTGTCAATACGTCCGTAGACCACTGCCTCTGCAGGGTCGCTGCCGGGCTGATGCCTGAAGACCACATCCGGTGAATCCTTGAAAGAATTGAGTATCTCCTGTGTGACATCGGTGCTTAACACCACTCCGTCACCATTCAGCAGTTCTCCTTGAGCTATGTAGTCCCGGTAAAAATCGATCGCTCCCGCCTCTCCTTCTGCCATCATAAATCGAGGCCGGAAACGGCGAAGCATCTGCCGTTCTTCCTGAGCGGGAAGACCATGAGACGGGGGATTGGCCATGAAGTATTCGGAAAAACCGGGGTGCTGTGAAAAATTATGCGCGTTGTTCTCACATCCGGCAAGGATACAAACACAGATACTCCATATTACCCATGTGGTAATGTAAACACACCGATTATGATAGTTGCGTCTCACGCACTTACAGCCTTCAGCGCGGCATCATAGTCAGGCTCCTGGGCTATTTCAGGGACCTGTTCAGTATAAGTCACTTCTCCCTCTTCATCAATAATGAGAATAGCCCTTGACAGAAGACCAGCAAGGGGTCCGCTTGTTATAGTCACCCCATAGTCAATTCCAAACTCACTTGAGCGAAACACTGAAAGAGGGATGATATTCTCCAGGCCTTCAGCCTCACAAAACCTCTTATGAGCGAACGGAAGGTCGGCGGAGATACACAACACAACTGCATTATTCAGTCTGTTAACCTCCTCATTAAACCTCCTTGCCGATGCCGCGCACACATCCGTATCAATGCTTGGAAAGATGTTGAGGATAATCCGCTTACCCTTATAACTGCCAAGGCTGACATCCGACAGGTCTGTTTTTGTGAGAGTAAAGTCATGGGCAGCGGTTTTAACTTGTGGCAGTTCACCGACTGTCTCGATAGGTTTACCCTTTAGAGTTATTTTTGACATTTTGCACTTCCTTGTTATTGATTATACCGCATAAGACAGTTGTCGGTTTTCAATTGTCAGTTATCAGACAAAAAACTGAAAACAAACAGATAGTTATGATTTATATCATATAACCTTTTAATAAATACATATATAATCTTATGTAACTACTCAGGTTCACGGTTCAAGGGTTCAAGGTTAGAGAACAATGATACTAATTATGCAAAGTAATCCTCACATTTGATCCTAAGGTAAAGAAGATTGAGTAAGCGTCCGGAAAAAAAGAAAAACTTCAATGGCCTTGAAATCTCGGATAAGGATATCCTTGAGGCGATGAAGGATATCCCAGGTTATATTGATATCACTACAGGAGATTTCAAGGAACTCTATCGGCTGGCATCTCGTCATTCCCTGAAAAGAATTACCCAATCCATTAAAGCAGGCGATATTATGACCGTAGAAGTAATAGCTGTAAAAAGAAAAACCCCTCTGAAGGAAGTGGCTAAGCTGATGGCAGAACAAGGGGTTTCCGGTGTTCCGGTTATAGAGGAAGACAGAAAAGTTGCAGGTATAATATCTGAAAATGATTTTCTCACCCGGATGGGAGCCGGTGATACAAAGACCTTCATGGGAATTGTTGCCAAATGCCTGAAAGGAAAGGCTTGCGTTGCCTTATCTATCCGTGCCAAAAATGCCGAAGATATCATGACCTCCCCCGCTGTATCAGTTAATGAGGAGACTACGTTACTGGAAATTACCAATATATTTAAAGAGAGGAAGATAAACAGGGTCCCGGTTGTTGACAGCAAAGGTTATTTGACTGGAATTGTGTCCAGGGAAGATATTGTGGAAGCCCCGTTTTTTAAGAGGGATATCCTGAGTTAACTATGATAAAAGATTATTTCAATAAGATGAAAGGGACTTCAAAAAGCCCGCCCGCGGTCAGCCTTTCAGAGATCGGCTGGTCCTGGATAGGCGCATTCCTCGGAATAGCCGCGGTGGCATACATTAATTTCAACAGGATTGAAGATACAGATATGGTGATGATTATAGGTTCTTTCGGTGCTTCCGCTGTTCTTATATACGGTGCTATTAAAAGCCCTCTGGCACAACCAAGAAACCTTATAGGCGGACACGTCTTTTCAGCAATTATAGGTGTCGCCTCTTATCAAATATTCAATTCTCATATGTGGCTGGCTTCCTCTGTGGCAGTGGCAACCGCGATTGCGTTTATGCATGCAACAAAAACCCTGCATCCCCCGGGTGGCGCCACCGCTTTAATTGCTGTCATAGGGAGTGAGAAGATACATGGTCTGGGTTATTTATACGCAATTGTACCGGTAGGCTTAGGAGCAGTAATAATGCTGGTGGTTGCACTTTTGGTGAACAATATAACAAAGACACGCAAGTATCCTGAGTTCTGGTTCTGATTTTACAGGGCTTAAATTATTAAAGGTCAATAAATGAAAACGATCGTCGTTGAATCAATTAACATAGGCCTGCCCAAAGCTGAGATTTTTCAGGGTAAAGAGACAACTACCGGCATATGCAAGAAGCCGGTACAGGGACCGTTACATCTTAAAAAAACCGGATTTGAAGGTGACGCGGTCGCTGACCTGAAGAACCATGGGGGAGAGGATAAGGCGGTATGCGTGTATAGCAAAGATCATTATCCTTACTGGGAAAAGACGCTTGGCATGAAGCTGCCTCCTGCGGCGTTCGGGGAGAACCTCTCTGTTTCAAACCTGCGTGAAGGTGAAATCAATATAGGTGATATCTTCCAGCTTGGGACAGCTGTAACACAGGTCAGCCAGCCGAGACAGCCCTGCAAAACCCTTTCGGCAAGATACGGCCGAAGTGATCTGGTTAAGCTGGTCATCTACTCAGGCTATACAGGGTTTTATTTAAGGGTGCTGAAAGAAGGGATTACAGAAAAGCAAGACAGACTGATTCTAATGGAAAGAAATTCACATAATATAAGCATCTCTTTTGCCAACCATATATTCCACCAAGATAAAAAGAACCGTGACGGCATTGAGAAAGTCCTTGCAGTTCCTGCCCTTTCAGAGTCCTGGGAGCGCTCTTTTCAGAAACTTAGAGACCGCGTCAGGTGATTTAAGAAAAGCATCTTATCCTTTCAAGTTATCCGACAATATTTCAAAATTAATTAAAGAAAAGAAAAAGCAGGCTGCCGTTTATTGCAGCCTGCTTTTTAAACTTATAATTTTGTCTTATATCTTTGTGATGCTTAAAGCTTTGGGACCTTTATCGCCATCTACTACTTCAAAGCTGACCTGGTCGCCTTCTGCTAATGTCTTGAATCCATCACCCTGAATCTCAGAGTAGTGAGCGAATACATCGGTTCCATCTTCCTGCGTAATGAAACCAAAACCCTTGGACTCGTTAAACCACTTTACTGTTCCGTTTGGCATAATTCTTACCTCCTTTTTATAATTTTTGAAGCTTAAAGGAGGTATACATGTGTCTAAACCGATAAGACTGTAATGCCTGAGGCTTAAGAACAACTAATACTTCCAGTAATCTTCTGTTTATGAATATTGGCATAAGCGAATATTAATAGTCAAGCAATAAATCGCCTCTCTCCTTACAGCTCAACCAAGGCAATTCAGGGGGTCTGTTTTATTTCTTCTCCGGAGAGTAAAAGATGTTCCTGAATACCGCCTTTAGAATCCTGAAACCGATCGCAAATATACCTTTCATACTGCCTGTAAACTTGGATTTGCCTGTTCCCGCCCGGTAGCTTACCGGTACCTCTTTTATCCTGAATCTGCATCTGACGGCTTTTGCCTGCATCTCGACAGTCCAGCCCAGATTATCATTCATATCCAGTTCCAGAAGTTTTTTGAACTTAATGGCCCTGAATGGGCCGAGGTCTGTGTATTTGAATCCATAAAAGATTCTGATCAGAATCGTCGCAAGCAGGTTACCGAAGCGGACAGGGAAACGGAGCGATCCTTTTTCAACCTGGCCCATGACCCTTGAACCGAGTACCATGTCATAATCCTCCTTAATGATCGGCTCAACTACCCTCTCTATCTCAACGGGATTGTCGCTGTAATTTCCGTCCAGAAAGACAATAATATCAGGGTTCACATCTTTAAGGTACTCGATCCCTCTAAGGCAAGGGTATCCATAACCCCTTCTTGGCTCAAACAGGACGGTTGCCCCCCACTCTCTGGCTATAGAAGGCGTTTTATCGCTGCTGCCATTGTCAACAACCACAACCTCATCTATCAAACCCTCCGGGATATCATTAAGTACGAGCGGCAGAGTCTTCTCTTCGTTAAGGGCTGGAATTAAAACGGCGATCTTATTGTTGTGCTTCATGCGATATTACTTTAACCTAAGTTGAGCGATTCATGATACAAAAACCAGTTAATCTATTGGAAATAAACATTTTAAGGATATACCCAAAATCATCCATTGGGTGAAAAAAAGTCTGTCATTCCGGCTTGTCCGGAATCATTTTTTAAAAACAGGGGAACGATTCCGAACAAGCCGGAATGACAAAATAAAGGGAAGAGTAGTAAGAATCGCCCAATTCAGGTTTCAACAGCTTCAATAATTTCTGCTTTCTATCTGTACTCTTCCTATAGTTAAAAAACTGATTGTATGACTCCCAACAACTCATTCCACCATTCTATCTGATTCTCTAAGAATATTGCTCTTTCAGGGACGGAAAAATATATGACAGCCAGCGCCAACACAGCAAGAATAAATACCGTAAAGATGATGTCTCTGCCGAGTTCTTTCTTCATTATGGTCTAAACCTTATTATCTTGTAATTTTCATCAGAATAGACAGTATTGAATTTATTCTTCACTCCCTTAACCCACCAGAGACTTTTGAGGGCCTCTTTCTCTTTCATAATCCATTTGTCTTCCATAGACCTTTTTCTTGCCAATATGTACGTTACATTCTCCTCCTGCAGGCTCTTCAGCCATTCAGTATAATTATCAGCCTTGGTATTAACTATCCTGTTTGAAAATTCCCTGTTCCAGAGAGGTGAGTGGAACAGAGGCTCAAAAGTATATGCAAGTGTCTCCCCCCCTGATAAATTTGTACTTATCCAAATCCAGTATCCGTATTCCTGGCGGGCCTGTAAATCCAGATTAAAAGGAGCTAGCCGGGCTATGGTGCGCTCTTCCGCGGGCCGATGAATAAACTCTCTTATTTTCTCAGGCATGATACAGGGGGAGTTTGAGAAGAGAAATGTATAAACAACAAGCAAGAGGGCAAAAAACTTGAGAACTTTATTCCTTTTAATGAAATATTCGAGCACTATCCCGAATGAGAGGGCTCCAAGACCGACAATGAAGATCACATACCGGGTATTCCAGTTCCTTGGATAGAGAATAAATGTAACAGCAAGTACCGCACTTATAAAGAGGAAGTTATAATCCTTTTTCTTGATGGCATATACAGCTGAAAACACCAGGCTCGGCAGGAAAAGAATAAACCATAAAGGTCCAAAGCCGCCAAACCTCGAATCATACAGATAATACTTTACCCTCTCCTGCCAGACATACAGCGGCCTCTGAAGGAACGAGAGATTATTGATGATCTCGGGTGATGGATCAATTATGCCCGAATAAAGTCCTTTAAATATTGTAAAGTTGAAGATTGATATCTCCATGGGGTAAACGGGACTTCCGTAGATCACCCAGTTCTTTACATACCAGTATCCACCCAGCAGAACAGCAGGCAGGACAAAAAATATAAGGTATTTAATAAAAACGTCTGTAATACGGCTATTGATTTTATCGGGAACGTTCCCCGGTTGAGTACTACCAGGGAGTTTTTTACGGCTGAAGTAACCGGCCAGTTCCTGAGTCATAAATGCCGCGGTCAATATGATGACAAACAACGGTCCCGAGCCTTTAGAACCGAGCAGTATCCCTGTAGCCAGGCCTGACAGCAGAATCGGAGTCCTTGAGTATCCGGAATACCCCCTGCCGTCATTATTATTGGAGTTCGCCGGGCTGTTATAGAGTAGAAAATTCAGAGCAACAAGGAATAGTACTGATACCGCGATATCAACATAATTGGTCGTAGACTGCAGAATTAATATCGGTGTAAAGAAGAAGAGGAGCGCTGCGTAGAGAGCGGACCTCTCATTTATCCTGAGTTTTCCAGCTATGCTGTATACTGTTAAAACCCCTATTAACGTAAAAATGAACTGGCTTAAATCAATGATCGCATCATCCTTCAGGAAGATGGTGTTCCAGAGGAAGAAGAGCTCGATATTTTTTGGAAATATATTAATAAACTGATCAATAAAGTAAGCGGCAGGGATTTCCTGGATTGCTCCGCTCTGCGTCATATATCCGACCATCGGAAGATGATACCAGAGTGCGTCCCATGTATATGACGGAAAAAGATATCCCAGAAATATTATCCAGCATGTAGATATCAGAAACAGAATAAAGATGCATGATAATACAGCGTCCCGCTTTAATATACGGAAAATTCGCGAGGCCGAATCGCTTATCTCTTTGAAAATAACACCCGGACCATGCCCGGGAAAAAGAGCAAAGATCAGAACAGAAAACGAAATGAAGATATTTAATATTAAAAGAGGTTTCGGGAAAAGTTTCCTGAATACAACGCCTAGCAGCATTTCCGTCACTATTATCTGTGTAAGACCCAGAATAAAAGCGCCCGTCAACCTGTCAGAAAGCAGAAGGAGTTCTCTCTTCCTGAACAGTAGCGCATACCACGAGGCAAACAGCAGCAGGTTTATTAATATATAGGTGAGAATCTCCACTTAATCCAGGCAGTTCCAGAATCTCCTGAAACTGCAGCCAGTCATTTCATGGTAGTATTCGAATTGCTCCTCAGCCTTCCCCTTCATGCCCATCTTTTCATAAACCTCACCTATATCCCACAGCGCATATCGATATGCCGGGTCTATCTCGAGCACCTTTTCATACTCCGCAAGGGCATCTTCATACCTGCCGGTCTCCTTATAGACATATCCAAGGTCATAAAGGGCATAAATATTCTCCGGGTCGATCTCAAGAGACTTAGAGTATTGCCTGACCGCCATATTATACATTCCCTTTTCCCTGTAGACATACCCCAGATCATAATTAGCGTCCGGGTGGTCAGGAAAGATCTCCAGCAATTTTTCATATACATCTTCAGCATTATCAAGTTCTCTTCTGTCTTTATATATCAGTCCGAGCTGGTAGTAGGCATAGGCGTCCTTCGGGTTAGACTTAACCGCCCTTTTAAACTCTTCAATGGCTTTCATATCCATATTTGCCGTTTGATAAAAGACCGCGATAAGCGTATGTCTGTAGTTGAGAGAAAAGAGAGATGATATCCCAAGAAAAATAACCAGGACGAGAACAAAAATATTTTTTTTATTCATCATGATTAAAAACGTAAATTGCGATGCCGAAGCATCGACATCGCAATTTCCTGATTTAAAGACACTGCTTTTATATAAAAACTTAATGCATGTAAACAAACGCTATACCTAAAGAATCGCCCTGCCCCGTGTCCTTGCCATATAAGTCCTTGTTATATGATATTACTGTCTGAATATTGGAAGCTAATGTGAACGCCAGATCAATCCCCGCGCTCAGGATGTCAGCTTCAAGAGTTAATGAATCTTTTATCAGTACAGTATCACCATATTTCGCCAATCCGCCATAATTTATAAAATAATCTCTCAACATATCGTCAGAGACAGAGGCGTTTCCAACGGAATTTGTCCAGGCCACAATACCCCTTATCGCTAACCATGAAGTGACCGGATATCCGCCGCCGAAAGAGATCTTTAACTGGTCTGAAGGATCAAAGGTATATGGATCGAATTCATCATTTTCAAACCTGAATTTATATCCGATGTTTGCCCATCCATAACCCTTGTTAAATCCCTTACCGAATAAAAGGGCTATGGTCGCATCATACTGCCCGTCTCCGAGGCTCAGGAATTCTAACGGGTAACCGTAGTCATAAGCTTCTGGTATCTTCACTTCACCCTGAATGGACATCAACATGCCAGTGTTAAAAAGGTTGCCTACAAGACTGTGCCTCAGCCCGAGATTTATGTCCCCAACTCCGCTGGGACCGCTCTCTCCGGCATACTTGATGGTATCATCAGAAGTCTGCCAGTCATAAGGGATCCCGGTGAATATCGTAAGTTTATCAGTAATTCCATACTCTCCATAATAGGTCACTTTTTGAGAGACAAATTTGGCCTGCTCTACTCTGGTCACATCGGAATTAACATCAACGATTTGGTCGTGCTCTGTCTCTATTGATGTAAACTTATGGTCTGTAACATAGTAGCTGAATGTCAGCTGATTATAGGAATGCCCCTTAGCCTGCGTCCATGCGGAAAACGCATTGCTTGATATAAGTATACTTCCTATCAGTAATAAAACGATGATCCAGGTTCTCTTATTCATACTTTTGCCTCCTGTTTCTTTTTTTTTATTAATTCAAATATAAATGCCAACCTGCTTATGCGGCTATTATATCTTCACTCTCTTTCTCAGGGTTAATAATTCGAAAGAGTCTGCTGGAAGTTATACGACCAAATATTACCTGAAATATGGAGAAAAAAGCAACGTATAAATACCCGACCTGGAAAATCATGAGAAACGGAATAGATATATATATCTTGTTAACAAAAGCGAAATATATATTGAATGTAAAATAGATCCCCAGAAGAAGCTCAAACATAAATAAAAGGCTTATCTCTCCTTTATAACGTTTCCCGGTCCAACGATCTTTTTTACTCTCTATCATAAACTTAGGGGTGCGTTTAAATTCTGTTTTATGATTAAAGAGCGCTTCAAGTACCGCTTTTGAATTATTCACTGACAGCCCTATACCAAAAGACATCAGCATGGGCAGATAGATCAGTCTTGATTTCCAGTCTTTATATATTTCCATCTGCGAGCAGATATAGAAAATTGAGACACCAACTGTTGCGACAAGAAGGAAAGGAACGTCCGTCACCAGCATCCGGAACCATCCAAGATTAATCCTTGCGACCATGGAAGGATATATCAGCACAGACAGTAGCAGCATAAGCAGGTAAGACATATTATTAGTCAGGTGGAAAAAAGCCTCTATCTTTATTTTCCACGGCAGATCACTTTTTAAAATCCCGGGCAGTAATTTCTTCGCGGTCTGTATTGAACCCTTTGCCCATCTGTGCTGCTGGCTCTTAAAGGCGTTAATGTCAACGGGTATCTCGGAAGGTGACAGCTCATCCCTCAAGTATATAAACTTCCATCCCTTCAACTGGGCCCTGTAGCTAAGATCAAGGTCTTCGGTCAGCGTATCGTGCTGCCATCCCATGGCGGTTTCTATGGCCTCTCTTCTCCAGATTCCTGCTGTTCCATTGAAATTAAAAAATCTGCCCGACCAGTTTCTTGCAGTATGCTCGATCACAAAATGGCCGTCAAGCATCATTGCCTGAATCTTTGTAACTAATGAATATCCCCTGTTCAGATAGTTCCACCTCGTCTGTACCATCCCCACTGATTTATCTGAAAAATAATGTATTGTTTTATGAATCATATCCTTCGAGGGGACAAAATCCGCGTCGAATACCGCTATATATTCTCCCTTTGAAGTCTTCATCCCTTCAGCCAGCGCTCCGGCCTTAAAGCCTTCCCTGTTATCGCGATGTATACAGCTTATATCAAAACCCTTTTCTCTGAATTCTCTAACACACTCCCTGACCACATCGGTTGTTTCATCTGTAGAATCATCAAGGACCTGTATATCCAGAAGTTCCCTTGGATAATCCATGGCGCAACAGGCCGTTATCAGCCTTCTGGCAACATACATCTCGTTATATACCGGCAGTTGTACCGTTACCCTTGGCAGAGGATTCAGGGCTCCGGAGAGGGCAGGTTTGTCCTTCTGGTGCCTGTAATACAGATAAACCATGTAGTAGCGATGCGAGGAATATATAAATACAGTAATCAAGATAAAAAAGTAGACTGTCAAAAATAAGTAGAGGAGCATATTAATGATTCCTTGTTAAAATTGGCAAATACAAGAGGATTTTATTACTAAAAACTATACCATAGCATATCTATAGTGGTCAATATTTCCAGCATTTGCAGATAGTTACAAATAGAAAGGAGTATCCACTCTTGACAAAGAAACAGAAAAAAGCTTATTTTTAATAAGTAGTATAAAGGAAAGACTATTGAGAAGACCTCCCCCTAAATCCTCGTTAGATTGGACTATCATATTAAAGGCGCTGGCTGATGAGAGCCGTCTGCAGATAATCAGGGAACTCCTGAAAAATGACTCATCTGTTACAAGCCTTTCCAACGCCCTCAGTATAAAAATCTATAATATATCGAGGCATCTCAAGATCCTGGAGACTAGCGGACTGGTCTGCAAGAGAAAAGAGGGCAATAGCCGGATTTACAGCATTTCAGAAGAATTGATGGACCGTTTCTCGCAGAAAGACCAGATTCTGGATTTAGGATGCTGCAAATTTACTTTTAAAGAGATGGACAGATAAATTTTTTGAATAACATTTACATATTAACGCTAATAATTTAATTTCTGTTTATCTTTGCTCCCTCAGACGTAAATTTCATTAATCTCTTTTGTAGAAACTTTTTTTTCATATTGTATAATAAACAAGGGAGAACAGCATAATAAATATACGAGGTTTCTGATGATCAAGTTTATAAACGTCAACAAGAAATTCAGTGATGCATGTATACCGCTTAAAAATATCAATCTGGAGATCTCCAGAGGTGAGGTAGTTGTTATATGCGGTCCGAGCGGCGCGGGGAAAAGTACATTAATAAGGGTCATCAATAAACTCGAGACTATCGACAGCGGTGAGATAATCGTTGACGGAATGCATCTATCAGACCCAAAGACAAACCTTACGGCTCTCAGGGCCGAAACCGGTATGGTCTTTCAGCAGTTAAACCTTTATCCCCATAAGACCGCTCTAAAAAACATAATGCTCGCCCCTATGAAGGTCCGAAAACTCCCCATGAAAGAGGCGGAAGAGAAGGCCATGAAACTCCTTGAGAAGGTCGGTCTGGCCCATAAATATAATTCCTACCCATCTCAACTCTCCGGAGGTGAGCAGCAGCGTGTTGCGATAGCAAGGAGCCTTGCCATGGAACCAAAGATCATGCTTTTTGACGAGCCCACATCAGCCCTTGACCCAGAACTGATAAACGAGGTTCTGGACGTGATGATATCTCTTGCAGAAGAAGGCATGACAATGATAGTTGTAACCCATGAGATGGCCTTTGCGCAGAGGGTCGCCAGCAGGGTAGTCTTTATGGATTTCGGCGAAATTCTCGAGATAGGTAAGACCCCTGATATATTTGTGGACCCCCAGCATTATAGAACAAAGGAGTTCATGAGCAACATCCTTCATGCCCCGGTCTTCTGTTATAATGAACCCCAAAAGAAATAGACCACTGGGAGGAAGAATATTTTCGAATTAGCCTACGAGTTCGACTGGAGTATACCATTCAGAGATCCTTATCTCGGGATGATGGTGACAGGGGTAAAGATAACGCTCCTGCTATTGGTAGTCACTTCAATAACATCCCTCTGCCTCGGCACCGTTATAGCAATAATGAGGATGTCAAGGATACGGACGCTCAGGTTTTTCGGCAAGCTTTACGTTGAGATCTTCCGTAATATCCCCGGATTGTTCTGGCTGCTCTTCTTTTACTTTGTCTTCCCTGAACTGCTCCCCTATGGCCTGGGCAATAAGCTCAACGCGTATGAAAATTACCCTATAGTAGCCGCAATAATGGGCTTAACTGTAGATAACGCCTCGTATGTTTCGGATATCCTGCGAAGCGGCAGGCTTGCTATCCCTGATTCACAGCGGGAAGTAGCAATATCAACAGGGCTTAACCGTGTACAGCAGTATCTGCATGTACTTCTCCCGCAGATGTTCAGGGCCATACTGCCCCCGCTTGGCACAAGGATGGTGCATAACTTCAAGAACACCTCACTCTGTATGGCCATAACCGTGCCTGAACTTACATGGGCAACACAGCAGATCGAATCACTCACCTTCCGCGGTCTGGAAGCAACAACAATCGCTACAGTATTTTACATAGCGCTTTCACTGTTTATGGTTGCGGTCATTATCATGCTTGAGAAATACTACAAGATAAGCATCTCCAGCATGACACAGGCAAAGGGAAGATAACCTATGCATATATTTGAACAGTATGAGAACTTGAAATTTTATTTGCTCGGGGCATTCCCTGTAGGGGATCTGGGAGGGCTCACCCTAAATATAATACTGGCTATTCTCTCCCTGTCATTAAGCTTCTTTGTCGGGGTACTGCTTGGCTACAGCAGGCTCTCACGCCGAAAGTACGTCAAGATCCCCTGCATCCTGTATGTTGATACCATACGCTCAACCCCGCTTATCCTCATACTCTTCTGGCTTTATTTCTTTTTACCGTATATTCTGGGAACAGATGTTTCCGTATTCTGGACAGCCGTGGTAGCACTCGCGGTATATGCCTCTGCTTATCAGGCAGAGATAGTCAAGGCCGGGATTCTCGCGATACCCAAAGGACAGCTCGAGGCCGCGTTATCATCCGGACTGGGAAGGTACCAGGCTATGGGATTTGTGATTCTGCCGCAGGCATTCAGGATGATGGTGCCCTCTTATGTAAGTTTCTTCATCTCTCTCTTTAAAGAGACTTCCATAGTCTATGTTATCGGGGTTGTTGAGCTTGTACAGACAGGGGTCATTGTGAGCCAGCGCCAGCCCGACAGGATATACGCGGCCTATCTGTGCATGGCTATAGGGTTCTGGGTCATTTCATACAGCATGTCTCATGTTGCAAGGGTTCTTGAGCAGAGAATGGGGTCCCTTGATTACGAAACATTCAGGCCCGACGTCAGCAGAGACGAGTTCATGTTACTACCGCAAGACAAATCCTCATCCGGGGAGCTCCGATAGAGTCAGGTCAAGTGTAACGTGTCATTCCGGCCTGTCCCGCCTGTCCCGATTTTTCGGGGGTTTATCGGGGAATGACAATTAAAACAACCCAAGATTACAAGGTTGACATGACACTAGCATCACATATTGTCAGGCAACTCCAACATATTGAGAATAAACCACTTTCAAGACAGGGCCCTTTTCCTGTAATATTTATCTATGACCGCTCATAATAAGAAATACGGGATGTTGATAAACCTCGATAAATGCATCGGCTGTTACGCATGCCAGGTGACCTGCAAGGCCGAGCATAATACCTCATTCGGCACGTTCCGATGCCGGGTCGAACAACACAGCAACGGCATCTTCCCTGACATCAGTAAGTTCTTTATTCCCCGCTTATGCAACCATTGTGACGACCCGCCGTGCATCAAGGGATGTGAAGAAAAGGCCCTCTTCAAAAATAGTGACGGCGTTGTCTTATTAAACAGAGATGCCTGCACCAACTGCCGTAAGTGCTTTGACGAATGTCCATACAACGCGATCATGACAGACCGGCAGACCGGAGAGCCGGAAAAGTGCGATTTCTGCTAAAGCAGGATAACAGACGGCGAACTGCCAGTATGCGCAAAAAGCTGTATGGGTAAAGCTATATTATTCGGCGATATTAACGACCAGAAAAGCGCGATATCTATAGCGCTTAATGAGAGCCGGCTAAAGGTACTGAATCCGGAACTCGGGACCCACCCTTCAGTCTACTATATATTCAGCGGGGACTGCGGCAGCGTGCCATTGAAAAAACATGAATTGACCAAAACCCCGAAGGTCGTCTCCACTCGGAATATTAATCAGGAGAAGAATGCCGGTTCCGGGGAGAGGCTGATAAATACATCGGATGTCATGTGTCCGTCCGAATGCGGTATCTCCGTACTCGTGGAGAACGGCATAGCAAAAAAGATATACGGTAACCCATACTCACTGATAAATAACGGGACCCTCTGCGCGAAAGGCGCTTCGGGACTGCAGATGACTTACTCTCCCCACAGGATCAAGAGTCCTCTATTGCGTGTCGGTGAGAGGGGAGAAGACAGGTGGAAGGAAGTTGCCTGGGAAGAGGCCGCTGATTACATAGCAGAAAAACTGGTCGGGATCAAGAAAAGACACGGCCCTGAATCAGTATTCCTTGATGTTGGAGATGTTACAGACCGCGAAGCATTCTACCGCCTGTTTCATGCATTCGGCACTCCAAACACATTCAATCACGGCAGCATCTGTGACCCTAACCGCAAGTGGGGACCATGGTTGATGACAGGAGATGAGCGGCCTCTGCCGGACCTTCAAAGGCCCCTGCTTATCAGAAGAGACGGCAAAACCCGTCTGAACCATAAACATGATGCAAAGCTCATAATGAACATAGGCGCAAACCCATTTGTTGCAACAAGGTTTAATTATATGTCTAATGGAATTCCCGCTGCAAAGGAGGCAAACAACTGCACATATATCGTTGTTGACCCCTCATATACAAACTCGGCGGCGCATGCTGATATATGGCTTCCGATAAAGCCCGGAACAGACGGGGAACTACTCGCGGCGATGCTCTATTACATATTGAAGAATAACTCGGAGAACTCAGGCTCAAGAAGATATATAGATCATGACTTCATGGAAAGATACACTGTCGGCTGGCCTGAATTTAAAAAATTATTTCTTGAATACACAAAAAAAAGGGACCCGGCAAATGAAATGTTTTACTTTACCCCTGAATGGGCAGAAGAAAAGACCGGCATTAAAAAAACTGATATAGAGAGGATAGCCCATCTCTTCGGGATTACAAAGCCTGCCTCAATAGAGATCGGTATGCACGGAACAGCGCATCATACAAACGGAGACGTTGCTTCAATACTTATGTCAGCCCTATGCCTGATAACCGGGAATATGGACAGGCCCGGAGGTCTGGTATTTATCGATTCCCAGAAGCCCAAAAAGGGAAACACCACAACAGGCAGGCATTTTCTGGAGAAGACAGTCAAAAGAAGTTTTGACGGAAAGGATTTTTCAGGCCCTCTCTCAGCGCTGAATAAGGACTTTTTTGGTGATCATCCTACAGCCTTCAAAGGGGTTTTGGCTGACATTCCCTGGAAGATACGGAATAGCATTGAGTTAAAACACGGACCCTTTAAAGGTTTCGGATATCCCCTTAAAGCATATATCTCAAGGGCCGGCAACCCGGTTATAACTGCCGGCAATAGTCGTGACTGGATAGATGCTCTGACATTAAAAGATGAAGCCGGCAATTACCGTCTTGAGTTAATGGTATTTATTGATACCCATATTAATGTAACCGGCAGGTATGCGGACATAGTGCTTCCTGAGGCGGGTTTTCTTGAAAGAATGGGAGTCAGCGATGTTTATACCATGAGTCCTGAAGCCGGAATCAGGGATCAGGTGATAAAACCTCTTCATCAGTCTAAAACAGATTTTGAGATGATGATTGCACTTTCAGAAGCGCTAACAAGTAACGGCGACCCTGATCTGAAAGCAGAAGATTTCAGAGGCAGGTATAAAGATGAAGGAGCCTTCATAAACGAAATACTTGTTGATTCTCCGGGATTTTACAATATCGGACAGCCCCTGCCCTACCCTGACCTTCCTGAAGGATGCAGGATAATCGGCATACCGGAAAACCCTACAGCGATACTTGATGATAAAGTTATAAAAGAGGGAGAGCCGCTCACTGTTGAGTGGCTTAGAAAGAATAATGGGGTTGCGGTCTGGCCGACAAGTTATTACAGATATAAAAAGGCAGACGGCTCGCCATCAGGAATATATCCAAAGACCGGCTCGAAAAAGTTTGAGTTCAGGTTCAGTCATCTTGAGGAGATCAACAAAAAGTTTGGAACAGACTACCCAACATCATTCTACTGGTCTGACTGCAAGTGGAACCCGAAAAATCCTGAGTATAAAAAGTTCAGTAAAGAATATCCCTTTCAGTTAATAACCGGAAGGGTACATCACTCAATGACTATGACGACGGTCTGTCCGTATCTTGCGGAGACTGAAACCGAATGCATGAAACCTTTCAATGATGATATAAGTTACAGAATGCCGGAGACCGGAGATGCCCCTAATACATCCGGCTTGCCTGATGACAGGGATATCCTTTTAAAGTCCGGAAGTATTTCAATCCCTGTCTTTGCGATCAACAGGTCTGATGGAGAAGTTCTCGGCCTGAAGACAGGGGAGATGATAACGCTTAAGACCCCGTTGGAGAAGAGCATTAATGGGAAGGCATTTTTAACTGAAGAGATAATGCCCGGAGTTATCAAGACAGCCTTTGGTCCGGGCGGTCAGAAGGCATCAGGTATCGGCTTTATGAACAAGACCGCTGAATATACCCCTGGTATCAATGAACTCCATGACCCGGATAATTTCAACCGATTTACCGGAACCCCTGGCTTTGGTGACAT
>CAXMSH010000004.1:0-17151 GCA_964195875.1 Thermodesulfovibrionia bacterium | reverse complement strand
CAGAGCAGATACCGAGAAGAAAAACAGACAGAATCAATACCTTTATTATATGCATCTTCATTTTTTATCCCTCCTTTTTCTCTTCATCCTCTAATGCCTTAAAAAGGCTTTCAAACTCCTCCCCGTTTAAATACGCTATCTCCATATGATAGGAATAAGAGTCGTTATCATCGATAATGTTATCATCAATCAAACTCTCATCAGTCAACTCCCCGATAATTACAGGGATATCCTCCTCCAAAATGCCGTTAATATCCAGGATTGAGTAGGCGAGAGGTTCCTCGAAAAATGGATCCGTCTCAAAATCAGTGCCGCTGTTGATGAATACATAAGATATGAGCGCCACGGAAAGTATCATAGCAGTCAAAAAAGCAGGCACCGGCCTGAAGAATGGTTTGAGTCTGAATATACTCTTTTTCTCCCGGGCTGCCAGCCTGCTGACCCTGGCGGGCAGGGATTTCCAGTAAAGCTCTCCGGGATCAGGCGCCTCAAATTTCATTAACTCATTTATGAAAGATAATTCCTTCCCGCAATCAGAACACTCCTGAATATGGGCCTCAAACCCGTTTCTTTCTGGTCCTGTGATAAGACCGTTAAGATAATCAGGCATCATATCTTTTATATCGTCATGCGTGTATTTCATCTACTGTTTCCTTTCCGCTCAGACGAGTCCGATAAAATATCTCTTAATTTCCTGACGCCAAAATGATAATGTGCCTTAACGGCGCTCTCGGAGCATCCCATAACCTTTGAAGCCTCCTTACAGCTGAGGCCTTCATAAGTCCTGAGCATAACCGCAAGCCGCTGCTGCCCGGGAAGTTTATCCACCGACTTTTTTATACGGTTCTTCTCTTCCTGACTGATAATTAATGAGAGACTGCCGTCCTGATTGCCGGGAAAGGATTCGTCAAACTCCACCTCTTTATGTCTTCTGCCTTCTCTGATATGATTAAGACTCGTGTTCAAGGCTATCCTGTACAGCCATGTCTTGAATGAGGCCTTTCCTTTAAAGCCCTTGATACCTTTTATCGCCTTTATGAATGTGTTCTGTGTAATATCCTTTGCTTCCTCCATGTCATTAACCATCTTATAGGTAAACACGTAAATCATCTTCTGGTATCTCCTCACAAGCTCTTCAATCGCCTCTTCATCTCCCTGGAGGTATTCCGCAATCAGGCTAATATCTTCTTTCATTTATTTATTTAGACACTGTAAATATAAAAAGGTTTAATAACTGATCATGAGTGCAGGAATAAAAACGGGTAAATGCGGTTACACTTTATCAAAATAATACTCTGACTGAATAAATATAGTCCAAATTGGGCGATTCTTACTACTCTTTCCTTTATTTTGTCATTCCGGCTTGTCCGGAATCGTTGGCCTGTCTTTAAAAATAGATTCCGGACAAGCCGGAATGACACTAGTTGGTTGAAGGTTTTGTGAAGCAGTATCTATTCTTTCCGCCCCGGTCGAAGACTCGCCGTGGAGAGCGGATCCGCAAAGGCGGAGAAAGCGCTTTACATAACCGCTTTGCTAATAAATCGCTCAATTTAGGAACAGGTTATACTGGGCAGTAAGAATGCTGCTATTGAATTTTTGCCTGAAGCAGCTCTTTTGCGTGTCTCAGTGAAACTTCTGATATATCACCGCTCAGCATACGGGCAATCTCTGTCGTCCTCTCATCCTCCTGGATCTCCCTCACTTCAACTGTCGTTCTCCCACCACTCACCTTCTTCTCAATCCTCAGATGTCTGTCAGCATATGAAGCAATCTGAGGCAGATGCGTGATACATATCACCTGGTGTCCTGCGGAGAGACCCTTCAGCTTCTGTCCGACTCTTTCTGCCGTAGCACCTCCTATCCCGGCATCTATCTCATCAAAGACAATAACAGGGATATTGTCTCCTCCTGTTATGATGCTCTTAAGAGCAAGCATTATCCTTGAAAGTTCGCCACCCGATGCTATTTTTGAAAGCGGCTTAAGCGCCTCCCCCTTGTTCGGTGAAATCAAAAACTCGATTTGATCAATACCGTTTGAGTTAGCAAGATAACCATCTGACGTGTCGTCACCGGGTTTCTGAGAAATTCGAACCAGAAATCCTGAATCAGGCATTGAGAGTCCTGATAATTCTCCAACCACCAGCGGCTCTATCTTACCCGCCGCAACTGCCCGCTTATCTGAAAGACTCTTCGCCATTAAGGTAAACTCTTTTTTGACCGCCTCCACTTCAGAAGAGAGACTGTCAAGTTTTTCTTCTGAGTGCTGCAGCATCTCAAGCTCTTCTTCAGCTTTATCTTTAAAATCAAGGATACCCTCTATCTTCTCCCCGTACTTCCTTTTAAGTCCTCTTATATGCTCCGTTCTTGCCTGAACCAAATCAAGCCGATCAGGACTGAAATTAAGATTTTCCCTGTAGTCCCTGAGAAAATACGCGGTCTCTTCCAGTAATGGAATAGCTCCCTCCAGCGTTCCGGCAGGCTCGCTGGCGGCATTGTCAATTTCTGATATTTTCTTAAGGTCGTCCAGTATCTTTGAAATCCCCGAAATACATGAAGCTTCAGACGAATAAAGGGATTCATAAGCATTATTCGCAAGCTCAGCAAGATGGCCCGCGTTGCTCAAAACCCTGGCCTCTTTCTCAAGATCCTCATCTTCCCCGACTATTAATCCCGCGGTATTAATCTCATCGATCTGAAACCTGAGCATATCAAACCTCTGTGCCCTCTCCTTCTCCATCCTGTTAAGCTCAGATATTTGATGTTGTAATCTTGTATATTCCTCATAAAGTCTCCCGACGTTTTTTCTCACTGACAGGAGCCCTCCATAGGAGTCCAGCAATTCCATCTGGCTCTCAGAAGAGAGAAGAGACTGATGCTCATATTGTCCGTGGATATCTATAAAACACCTGCTCAACTCTGATAAGGTCTGCACGTTTACCATAGAGCCGTTCAAATACGCCCTGTTTTTGCCCTGTGCCGATATTATCCTCTTCAGGATAAAACCTTCACTAACCTCAATACCCATATCCTTAAGTTTCTTCAGTAACGGGGGACCTAATGATTTGGGGGAGAGATCGAAGAAGGCCTCAACAACAGCCTCACTTTCACCGCTTCTTATGAGCTCACCGCCTGCCCTTTCACCAAGGGCAAGGCATAAAGCGCCTATTATAATGGACTTCCCCGCGCCTGTCTCACCGGTCAGGACGTTAAATCCTTCCCCAAATTCCACCGTAGTATTATCGATAATGGCGAGGTTTCTGATGCGAAGCTCTCGAAGCATGATTATTTGTAGTAAGTTTTTTGACCGGATGAACAGGGTTAAGAAGATTAGTCTCTTTTGCTTGTGGGAAAATCAGTTATTCTTCTATCCTGTTATATCATGTAAATCATCTCTAATAATTCTCTATTAGCCGCCGTATGAGTGAAGTCCCGAGAGAAAGAGGTTGACGCCGAGATAAGTGAAGATAACCGCTACAAAACCTAAAAGGGAAAGGATGGCCACCTTTTTGCCCCTCCAGCCCGCGACAAACCTGGCATGAAGATAGACCGCGTATATGAACCACGTTATAAGAGACCATGTCTCCTTCGGGTCCCAGCTCCAGTAGGTTCCCCAGGCGCTGTTTGCCCATATCGCGCCCATTATAACCCCGCCTATGGTAAAGAGGGGGAACCCGACGGCGATACTCTTATAAGCTATCTCATCAAGAATATTGGGTTTCACGGAGAGCGCCGAAAGTACCTTCTTAAGCCCTATCCCGTATCGCCATAAGGCGGCGATAAAGGCGATTGAAAGTATCCAGCTCAATACAACAACCCCTAACGATTCGCTCTTGAATGAGGCCTTCAGAAAAAGGCTTTTCATATAGTCCTGATCCGGACCGATTGAGAAGCTCGCGTAATCAAAACCCATGGCGATTAGTACAATGATGAAGATACCGACAGTTATACTCCAGAGTATATAAGACTTTTCGCTTCGTGATTCCGTAATCATGACAAGATAAGCCACCGCCGCGGCAAAAGAGACAGCGAAGGCCGCATACCCGATGAAGCTTAAGAATACATGGAAGAGAAGCCAGTTTGACTGAAGGGCGGGGATAAGGGGTTCAATCTCCTTGGACATCCCGGAAACATCTATAAATGCAAGCGCCAGGGCGGCAACCGGCATTACAAAGGCGCCGAGAGAGCGATTCTTATATTTGAACTCTACTATCAGGTGTACCAGAACAAGTGCCCAGACAAAGAAGATCAGCGATTCATAGAGGTTCCTGAGAGGGGCACCCCTTAATATAGACTCGATAATAGTCGATGAAGGTGCGGAAGCCAGCCAGTAATTATAAGAGTCAACCCACCTGATAATAAGGGCTGCCGTCTGGCATATGAAACCGAAGATCGTCACTGTTGTGGCTATTAAGGATATGATATTCTTTCTGAACGCTATGAAACTGATATACACCGCCATTGCAATGAAATACGCCAGTGTTGATATTCCGAAAAAAACAGAACTATCCATATTTAACTCCTTGGTTCATTATTATATAGGATCTCATTTCTCTATCACCTGAGACATTTTTGAGAGTATCTTTTCGACTTCTTTCTCAAAGCCCAGCCTGTTTTTGCTGGCAGAGGCGCCAAGTATTAAACTAACAGCTTTCTTCTTCCCGGAAGCCAGTGAAACCAGCCTGATCCAGAGCTTTTTATGGCTCATAAAGAACGCTATGTATAAACCCAGAGCCATTATAAAACTGGCAACATAAATTATCACTACCCCGGGATCTTTTGAAACCTGAAGCCCCGTATATTCAACGCCCCAGTATTCAAGGAACTCAACTCTGTGTCCCCCGGGCAAAACCCCTGTATCAGGATAACGTTTAAGTATCCATCCTGTAAAGTTCTTTCCTGTATCCCCCTCACCCCCTATCTCAAACTTCACCAGGACCGCGGGGTTAACCATTGTCTCGGAATATGTTGTAAGTTCGCCTGTCATAGGGTCCCTGCCGAGAGCCGGAGAAAAATCGGCAATCGTGCCCTTAATATTCGCCCCGGGGATCTCAAAGGTATCCCCCATATATAATTTTAATGTTCTTTCAGGACCGCCGTTGCTGGAGAACTTCATGCGAAATTCACCTACAGTATCAGGCATCATACCGTAACTTGATTGATAAAATGTAATCCCCTTATATTTCAGAGGACTGTTGACCTCTATTACCTTCTTAATAATCTCCTTGCCGTCTTCATATATAACGATTTCACTCTCAAATTCCTGCGGGGTGTCGGTACCTTTGTAGTACTCTGTATTATACCAGTTACAGTGTATAGTAAATCCAAGAGGTTTTATCCCGTATTTTTCCAGCTTTTCCTCTAATATGTCAATCGGCATCCCCAGCCTTTTTGCAGAAAGAGCAACATCCTTAGTCGCGTAAAAGGAATTCAAAATACCGTTTTTTTCAAATTGTTCTGCTTCAGTCAGGGGGCCTGTAGGCATGTAAATAAATGGGTAACCTTTGCCTTCAGGGAGATTTAATGATCCGTCAAACCCGTATTTCAGCCCTATGATAGCGCCTACAAAAATCAGGAGTATACTCAGGTGCACCAGATAAACCCCTAAGCGTGTGTATGCTCCCTTCTGTGTATAAAGCTGAACCCCTGATGACTCTTCCTTTGCCTCAAGGACACGGTATTTCGAGCCTCTGAGAGAATTTAATAAATCATCTTTTACATTATCCAGACTATTATTTAACGTGAATTCTTTTTTAATAGGAAGGGTCTTAATTACATTTACAGCTAACGGCCTTATCGGGGCCTTAACAACCTTCCAGGTTTTGGGAAACTTCTCAAGAGAACATACGGTAAGATTTATACAGAAGAGGACAAGGATGGTAACAAACCACCATGAATGGTACATATCCATAAAATCGAGCTTTATAAATATGTTATACACAGTCGGCGCGGCGTTATCACCGAATATTCCTGCAAGAAACGCTATGTTCTTTGCAGGCTCAACATTCTGCTGAATAACCGTACCTATTATGGATGTAACGGCCAGTAACAGGAGCAGGACTATCGCAAGTTTAAGAGAGGCAAAGAAGTTCCAGATCCAGTCCAGAACACCTGTTTCTTTATCGTTTTTCAACTAAATCTTCCTCCGTCCAAGTTTTTTAAATTAGCATTAAAATCACGGTTAAGTCAATGAACTACCCCTCGGCAAGCTGCGAGGTGTTATAACCAAACAACTATGATCATTGTCATTCCGGCTTGCCTGCCCGCCGTTCTGGTGGAGGGTCCGGAATCAGTCTTTTTTACATGTATGAGGGAAGATTCCGGACAAGCCGGAATGACAACCATTTGAAATATAGTCATTTTTTAACCTGACACTTTAATATATTACGGAAAACTATGAAGAATTTATGAATATATTACGCGGGTTAGGTTTCCCCCGTTAGAAAGCCACGCTGCCTGCATCTAAATGCGGCAGGCAGTCCATCCCGATAGAAGCTTGTGTGCCCAAGGTGTAGACAAAGACCTTATAACGGGGTTTACTCTGTCCCATCATTCGGTTAAACTAACATCTCAGGCAACCACAGAGAGCACAGAGAAACAAATGTTTAACAACAGAATAAACGAAATTCTTATTGGCTTTCTCTGTGCACTCCTGCCAACAGGCAGGGAGTAATTGAGTGAAACGATTAAATTCAATAAAATAAAGCTGTTATCCTTAGCTCATTCGCTACGGATAATGAGAACACAGAGGTTTTGACCGTTTGGTACATACCAGACCAATAATCGTGTTTCTTTGTCACAATTCATTCTTATATTTTTCTCTGTGTTCTCTGTGGTTCGCAGTTGCATTGTTTTTAACATGCTAACAAGGAATTATACAGGACTATGATTGTACTTGCGCTTGAAACAGCCACCATGACAGGGGGTATAGCTATTGTAAAAGATAACTCGCTCATCGGTGAAATCAGAACAAACGTCAAAATAGCACATTCAGAAAGGTTGATGGGATCGGTTGATTGGCTTTTAAAGACCTCCGATATATCGGTAAATGAGATAAGCGCATTTGCGATATCCATTGGGCCGGGTTCTTTCACGGGTCTCAGAATAGGTCTCTGTACTGTAAAGGGTCTTGCCTACGCAACAGGCAAGCCTGTTATTCCCGTTCCAACCCTTGATGCCTTTGCGAGATCATTGCCACTCTGCTCATACCCATTATGCCCGATGCTGGATGCAAGAAAAAATGAAGTTTATACCGGGCTTTATAAATGGAAAGACGGCGAGTGCGTTAAGGTCACTCCAGATATGGCGGTAAACCCTGTGGATTTCCTGAAAGAGATTAAGGGTCCGACAGTCTTCGCGGGAGACGGGGCGATAACTTACAGGGATCTGATTAAAGATGCGCTTAAGGAAAAAGCCCTTTTTGTCCCTCCGTCAAAAATGTCTCCTTCAGCAGCGACTGTCGCTGAGATCGCTATTGAAAAAATCAGGTCAGGCTTTGTTACTGACCCCGTCACCTTAACACCATTTTACATAAGGAAATCCGAGGCAGAGGTCCATTTCAAAAAAATATAACAGGATAATAGGTCGAATCGACTTAAACCCAACTCGAATTATATATGACAAAGTCCAGGGGGAAGATCATAGGTATGTAGGCTGAAGATTCGTGATCAGGGCTGACTTATTCCTGAATCACGACAACTGAAGTGATACAAAAACCTTTCCCCCCCTGTCCCACTTATAACACATCATCCCGCGGATATCGCCTCCAATAACAGAAACGATCAGATGCACTGCATCCGGAAACTCCGGCTCACCAAATACCGTCTGCGCTTCCATATCTGTCTCTGAGAAGTAGGCTTCACAATCGATATGAGAGTGGTAAAAGGCGATAATTTCTTCACCATTTATTTTTGCTTCAGCATAAATTCTATCCGCCTCATCTCTGTCTATGGTATAGGCTGTTCGAGCATTTCTCGGATATCTTTCAGGGTCTTCCCTGTGAAGACTGTTCTGTATGTTCCTGCAAACATGGACTGTCTGGTTATTCCCCTCCATAGTCACTATACCGCAGCATTCATAAGGATACTCTTTTAAGGCATGTTGATATATCTGTTCAGTGACTCTCTTGTCGATATGCATATTTAACTCTTACAATAATTTATTGCTATTTATAATTTATGCTTCTTCTCATTTAGTTGTTAGTTATAAAAAAGGGTTCTAGGATTCGAGGGTCCCAGGGTTCTAGTGTCTTGCCTATGTGATTTTATGTTTATTCACGAGAATCCTCTACTCCTTTTCGCCTCAGCGAATCCGCCGAGGCGGAGACCCCTTGCATCCTTTTGTTATATCTGATGGCTCAGGTATCTGTCCCCGCCGTCAGGGAATATAACCACTATTGTTCCTTCTGTCAGCTCCTCCGCCACCTGCAGAGCGGCGACTATTGCGGCACCCGAGGAATGACCGACAGCCAGTCCCTCAATTGTTGTTATTTTTTTAACCATGTCATACGCGCTGTCAGTGTTTACAAAAATTGTTGCATCAGCAAACTCCATATCATATATTCCGGGGACTATTGAACTCTCCAGATGTTTCAGTCCTTCCAGTCCGTGCATGGCATCATCAGGCTGTATGGCGATAACCTTTATATCAGGATTATACTCCTTTAAGGCACGCCCGGTCCCCATTATTGTACCGCCTGTTCCCACCCCGGCAATAAAATGGGTTATCTTCCCGTTTGTCTGTTCAATCAGTTCAGGGCCTGTTGACAGATAATGGGCCTTCCAGTTTGACGGATTATTATACTGATCAGGTATATAGTATTTATCAGGGGAGTTGTTATAAATCTCTTTTGCCAGCCTTATGGCGCCATCCGCTCCCTCAAAAGGACTTGAATAAATCATATCCGCCCCAAAACCCGCTATTATCCTCTTCCTTTCAAGATTGGCATTTTCAGGAATAACTATCTTCAATCTATACCCCTTCACAGCGGCAATCATGGCATAAGCGATTCCCGTATTTCCGGATGTTGAATCAATGATAATCTTGTCCTTTGTCAATGTGCCGGAATCCTCGGCATTTCTGATCATCTCCATTGCAGGACGGTCTTTGACCGAGCCGCCAGGATTATATCGCTCCAGTTTTGCATAGATTGATATATTTCTGTTGATATGTCCTGTAACCTTCTTAAGACGCAGCAACGGTGTCCTTCCTATAGTATCAAGAATATTACTTTCAACAGTATCAATAAAACGTGGTTTATTCTTCATTTATTCCTGAGAACCCGCTTTAATTATCAAAAACTTCAGTTCACTCCATGTGACTGAAGAGTCCTGTGCTCAAATACCTCTCCCCTGTATCAGGGAGAATAACGACAACCTTCTTTCCCTCTCCAAGTCTTTCCGCAACCTGCATCGCCGCGAAAAAATTGGCCCCGGAAGAGATACCGCATAAAATCCCTTCTTCCCTGATAAGCCGTCTTGTTGTTTCGTAAGCGTCCTCATCAGATATCCGTATAACCTCATCTATCACTTCTCTGTCAAGTATATCCGGTATAAAACCCGCCCCTATTCCCTGGATTTCATGCAAACCAGGCCTGCCTCCCGATAAGACAGGGCTTTTAGCAGGTTCGACAGCCACAATCTTCACTCCCCGTGCCTTTTCTTCCTTTAACGCTCTCCCAATACCGGTAATCGTTCCCCCTGTTCCTACCCCCGCGACAAAGGCATCAATATCTCCCGCCTGACTGAGGATCTCCCGTGCAGTACTTGCCCTGTGCGCCTGCGGGTTTGCCGGGTTTCTGAACTGTTGAGGCTGAAAATATCCATTCTTATCAGCCAATTCCTGGGCCTTTTCAACCGCCCCCGCCATATCCTTCTTCCCATCGGTAAGGATAAGCTCTACACCAAAGGCTTTTAACATGTTCCTGCGTTCTATACTCATCGTATCAGGCATTGTGAGTATCAGTTTATATCCTTTATACGCGCACACAAAGGCCAGACCTATGCCGGTATTGCCTGATGTCGGCTCGACAATTGTGTCTCCAGGACTAATCCTGCCGTCCTTCTCCGCGGTCTCTATCATTGCGGAACATATCCTGTCTTTGACAGAACCACATGGATTAAAAAATTCTACCTTCGCATATATATCCGCTGAATTATCCCCGGTCAGTTTATTGATCCTGACCATCGGGGTGTTCCCGATAAGACCTGATACAGATTCAAGCGGTTCCGAATAAAAGAATTTGTCCTTCATCTCAACCAATCCCCTGCTCAAATAAAAGTACTGATAATTCCAGGCCAGTCTGCCTTTTCAGTGAAATCATATATTTTATATGCAATTTTGAAGTAATAAGGGTGGTACAAATATCTGCCCTGCCCGGGAGAAGGACTAAGATTTAACCCGCATATTTCATGAAAAGTGCGGGTTAAGTTCAGGATTTATCTCATCTGCATGAAATATGAAAGTAGTTGTTCCAGCCTTTCCAACAGCTTATCAGGGTCGGGGTCTGAAGCCTTATTGACATAATGCGCGGGTGCCAGTTCTATCAACAGATCTCGTAAGTTTTCATCGGCCTTAACCGATGAAAAGAAGGCCATGGGGAGATGAGGGATGCCCTTCTGAGACTCAATATTTCTCACAAACTTCGCGGCGGCGATACCGTCCATAACAGGCATATTAATATCTATGATGATTACCGCATCTAAAACCTTTTTTTCAGACGCCAGTTTTGCAAAGCCGGATGTAAGTTCCAGCCCGTTCTCAAATTCCAGAATCTCATTAGCAAGATCCTTTTCAATCAGTGAATCCCTTATCATCTTCCTTGTAAACTTGGAATCGTCAGCAAACAGGACATAATCGAACTTCTCCGTTTGCTTGGGAACAACCTGACCCGGCTCAGAAACATTAGCAAGATCCTCAGAAATGGCCTCAGAAATGGCCTCCATCCTGACAACCGTCTTTTCTTCGTCCGGAAGAGGAAACCCGCAGTAACTGCAGGACAATTCTGTCTCTCCCTCCCGTTCTATCCGGTGGTAAGGAACATCCTCTCCACAACAGATGCAGTATTTGGTATCTTCCATAATATAGGATAAATTATATACACAAATAACGGATTTTGCAAAATTTCTTTTGCCGATTTCCTGAAATAATTACACTATACTTTTTTAATTATCATAAGACCTGAAAATAATATCAATGCCCCTCCTATTAATGCCTGCCTTTCAGGTACCTCATTTAAAAATATCAGCGCTAATATTATAGCCCCTAAGGGTTCAAAATAACCTAAAATCGCTGCCTCGGTAGCCTTTACACTCTTAAAGCCCTGAAAATATA
This sequence comes from Thermodesulfovibrionia bacterium, assembly GCA_964195875.1. GTDB lineage: Bacteria > Nitrospirota > Thermodesulfovibrionia > UBA6902 > UBA6902 > CAXMSH01. Next base: position 5,823 of record CAXMSH010000004.1, on the reverse strand, counting down.
ACAATGGCGCAATGGTTGAGTGAAGTATCCCCATAGCAACAACATAGAGCAGGGAATGGGATGTCAGTGGAATATATAACACAAAGGGCAGTAGTACCAGGGAGATAATGCCGTTCTGTATAAATACAATAAAGAGAGCGGAGAACCCGGAAGCTATGCCCCTCAATATAAGTATGATAAGCGCATACGCCAGACCAGACAATACCCCCGCAGCAATCCCGTGCAGTTCTCTGCCCTGTACCAAAACCGGCCCGCCGGCAACAGAGCCGTTGAGAATGAACCATAGCCCAATTGATGAAAGTATGATCATTATCCATGTTCTACTGAATATCTTCTCCCTCAGGAAAATGGGTGCCGATAAGGCAACAAAGACCGGCGCCGTATAATGTGTGAGGAGGGCATTGGCTATCGTCGTATGTGTAAAGGCATAATAAAAAAAGACCATATTTGCCAGAAGACAAAAAGGAAGGAGGGCCAGCAGCAAGGTCTTGTTAGAGCTGTTTTTAGCCGCTTCTGAACTTCTAAGACCCCCGGAAGCTGATAATAATAAAAACTGGAGTGTTCCCGCGATCAAAGACTGATAAAATATTATCGCGGTATTAGGCAGACCGCTTCTCCTTACAAATATCCCGAGAGAGCTCCATATAAGGATAGCGGAAACAATTTTAAGGTAACCCATTACTTAATTAATCCTTACATTCTTAGCCCAAAACAGAGCTGTTTTCTTAACGGATAAGGGGATATAAGGCAAAAAATCAGTGAGTATGCCGAACCATTTGGCAGATAAGAAAATTATTTTCTGAATTTTTTTACGAGAGCCTTTTCCACATGCTCCGGGACCAATCCCCTGACTAAGCCTCCAAGAGAAGCCACTTCCTTTACCATTGTTGACGACAGAAATGTGTTCTCCTCGCTGGGCATCATAAAGACGGTCTCTATGTTGGCGTCCATACGTCTATTCATCAATGCCATCTGCAACTCATACTCAAAGTCAGAAACCGCCCTTAAACCACGCACAAGCGCAATCGCTCCCCTGCTTTTAGCATAATCAATCAGCAGGACATCAAACACTTCCACTTCCACTCTCCCGATCTCTTTTACCGATTCCTTTATCAGTCTGACCCTCTCTTCTGTCGAGAATAATGGTTCTTTCTTATAGCTTGGCGCAACGGCAATAATCACATCATCAAAGATCTTCAATGTCCTCTGAATCACATCAATATGACCGTTGGTGATCGGGTCAAACGTGCCCGGATAAATCGCGCTACCTGTCATTATCTCTCCCTGACATTAATAGAACAGCAGTTATTCATTAACACCTTTTAACATAACTGTAATAAGCTGTTCTGCTAACTCCGGCTTCCTGAATCTGAGACATTATCCTTTTTTATGCATTCAGCATAGAAACTGAGCACCGTGTCACCATAATTATAGTCTTTTATCTTACTTAATGTGTTAAAGCTGTCAGGTAATAGTTTCTTGACAAAGTGTTCAGCGATAACTATACCGTCATTAGCAAGAATACGTGAATTACCAATCGCTGTTAACGCGCTAATTATTTCATCCGTATGATACGGCGGATCAAGAAAAATTATATCAAATGATAATCCCCCGGCCTCCGCCCAGTCAATAAAAGGCAAGGCCTTTTTCGTTATTATACTTGCTTCACCCGCAAAATCTACTTTTTCAAACAAAGCCTCTATCTCACCTGCATAACTCCTGACCGATTCAACAAATACAACCTTGGAAGCACCTTCCTTCAATGCCGCGATCCCGACTGCTCCTGTTCCGGCATAGAGGTCAAGAAAAACTGAATTGAACGTTTTCTCCCTCAGTATATTAAATAGCGCCTCTCTGACCTTGTTGCTGGTAGGCCGTAAATTTTTTCGTTGTGTTTTAGGCATTGCCCTTCATTTCTTGTCCAGCATTGTATAAGTTTTACCAATGTGTCAGTGAAAGTCTATGTAAGTCAGTGGCTAATTCTCTCTGTCTTCTGCGATCATCCGTAAATATACAATATCCTTCCAGTTTTTACCGAGCAGTTCACAGCCGTAGATATCCGCCTCAAGCGGGTCAGCCGAACCATAAACAAGGTTTACCGGCGGATTTATCGGTGTGCCGGAAATATGTGAGCCTTTCATGCCTGTTGTTGCATCAACAATCGCCCAGTCAGGCTTAACAACCCTTATTATATCAGCGATACAACCATCCGGGTTTTCTTTATGTATCATTGATTTTTTATAAGTCCAGTAACCAGAGTAGTGCTCCGCAGGAAGTATGCCTACCATATTCTTAAGGCTTACGGTTACACCGCACATCGAGTGTTCCTTAAGTACAGGCACCGAGATGATAAACCTGCCCAGAAGTATTTCAGGGACTATAATCTCTTCCCAGACTCTGTATTTACCGGTATTTAGCGTGACGGTATCCTCCTTATCAAGATCAACGAGTTCAACTCCAAGACCCCGAAAACCAAGTTTGTTGAAGTTTTCAATGGTATCCCCGGTGCCTGAACCCTCGGCAATCATGATATCTTTAATGCCCGACTCCCTTAACGCAGCAATTATACCCTCAATAATCCTGACCCCTGTTGTAACAGGCGGCGGGAGAGGTTCAACTATATTAGGTTTTATAACTACCGGTTTTGAAGGAATAGCATCCTTTAATAATTTCATGGTGACCGACCATGCGGCCTTTATAATATCATCTGCCTTCTCTTTAAATATCATACCGATAGAATTAAAACACTCCGGATATATACTGCCTGATAATAGTATAAAAAATGGAAGCCTTAAGTGCCATGCTGCTCAGAAAACAGAGACGGATGGCTGAGGTTTTGACTGGACTCAAAGCAGCAATAGTGGAACTGGCATAGCAGGTATGAACAGGCAGGCAGGTTTTTGTTTCATAAACGCTCAACTTTCTAATATATATGACATCGGCATGCACAATGTTAAGTCCATTACACCAGATCATCCCTTGTCAATATCTTTCCATTATTCGAGTGACTGATCTTAATCTCCTCACACCATACATGGTTATAAGGTAAACCCCAGGCTTTAAGGGATTTTAATGTCTTAAGGCCGTATTTCTGCATTCTGGTTCTCATTTCAAGAAACAACCTCGCTTCAGCGTCAGCATCCGAGCCTGCCCGATGTGGACACTCATTCCTGATCCTGTATCTCTCGAGTAAATACTCCAGCCGATGATTTGGGAAGTCAGGGTGTAACTCCCTTGCAATCTTCAGTGTGCAGAGTGCATGGTGTGAAAGGTCGGAATCAAGGCGCTGTAACTCATAACGTAAAAACCTCATGTCAAACGGCGCATTGTGAGCTACAAGGACCGCTCCGTTAATAAAGTCCGTAACCTCCCATGCGATGTCACTGAATGAGGGTGCGTCTTCAACCATCCAGTCCTCAATACCATGATAAATCGTGTTCGTAATGCTCAGATCAGGGTCTATCAGCGTCTCGAGTTTATCAACTATTTCCCCTCCGACAATCTTCGTCAGTCCGATTTCACATATCCGGTCAAAACGGGAAGTGCCTGTAGTCTCAACATCAACCACCACAAATGTATAGTCATTGATATTTTTGTTCATAATGAATGACAGGGTACAAGGATTCTAGGGTTCCAGGGTTCTCCCCTAAACTTTCAAACTCTCGAAAGTAAAACTTTGGGACAGGCCCGGCAAATCGGGATTCGCAGAGGCGAAAAGGGTTCAAGTCTTTTGCTATAAATTGATTTTATGTGTTTTTTTCACTAGAACCCTCGACTCCTTGCCCCCTTGACTCCTCATTTGTTAAATCCATTTTATAACAGGAGGTTTCTTCTCAGGCGGTTCCGTAACTCCTTCGGGGTATCCTAAAATAACAGGCCCAAAGATCTTCTCCCCCTCTTTAAGCTCAAGCGCTTGAACGATCTCCTCGTTGCCGCTCACCAGTGAACCGAACTGTACCCAACAGCTCCCTATACCCAATGAGTAAGCCGCAAGCATCATATTCTGACACGCAAGGGGACAGGAGAGATCAGCGTAGGTCCCGACACCAATAACAAATATGATCGCCGGAGCGGAGTAATAAATAGGGTCCTCAAGCTCCTCATAACGCTTCATGATAAGCTGATACCGCTCGGGGTTTGACTCTTTTAGCGGTTCCATAAGCTTCTTTGCGTTTGGGACGGCTGTCTCAAGGAGTTTTTTATGAAGTCCCATCTCCTCGACCACTACAAACCTCCATGGCTGGCTGTTCATGCCTGACGGGGCCTGATTACCGGCCTCGATGATTGTGCTCAGGATATCTCCCGCTATCTTATCAGACTTATAAGCCCTTACCGATCTCCTCTTCTTTATCGCGTCCAGCACATAATTAATGGATGAATCTGGCATTTCCGTCTCCTCCCTTAATGATAACTGTTGATTGGACTCAGGCCTGATATGATCAATTTTTGCCTGAACTGAGCTATTCCTTAATCTGTCATTCCGGCTTGTCCGGAATCTTTCTTTGTTAAGGATTCCCGACGCGCGGAGCCTGTCCCGACTTGTTCGGGGCTTGCAGGAATGACACCTTATGGATAATTAAGATTCTTTTTAAATACCCAATATATTACATGTTATCGTCAAAAAATCGCTCAATAATATGTTACCTTAGTAAGAACCTTTTTTAACAGATTATGACGTTAATTACTATCCGGATCATTGAATAATAAAAAGAGAATAATAATTGATATTTCCCTCCCCGTTTATGGAGGTAGCAGTATCGGAAGATACAAAGGCAAGGTTGTAATGATAAAGGGACCAGCCCTGCCCGGTGAGACGGTAGAGGTCTCTATTGATAAAGAAAAGAAGGACTATATCACCGCTTCAGTCAGTAAGATCATACAGCCCTCTCCTGACAGGGTTGAGCCGCGGTGTAAGTATTATGGCACATGCGGCGGATGCCACCTTCAACACGCACCTTACCATATACAGGTCAGGCTTAAAGAAGACATTCTCAGGGATACGATAAGGAGGCTGGCAAAGATAGATCTTCAGCTTTCCGAATCAATCGTTACTGACAGCCCGTGGAATTACAGGTGCAGGGCACAGTTCAAGGTTTCGGGTGAAAAGATTGGATTTTACAGAGAAAGCAGTACCGACCTGATCGATGTAGATAACTGTCCTCTTATGCGTGAGGAGATAAACAGCTCCCTTACAAAAGTAAGGGCCCTGCTGAAGGGGTTTAATGCCGGGGAGATACATATATCATACGGAGACACTTCAGTTGCTTTCATAAAAATGGCTGAAACAGGGACCGACTTTGACAGGTTAGCATCAGCTTTTATCGGTTCGGGGTTTTCAGGTTTGATGGTAGAGACAGGTGGTAAGGAGTTATTCCGATACGGGAAGCCGTATATAACACTGAATCTGGAGGAGATGAAATATACTGTATCGGCTATGAGCTTCTTTCAGAGCCACTGGAGACTGAATCAATCCATGATCAAGATAATTAAAGATACCCTCGGACAGCTTAACGGTAAAAAGGTGCTTGACCTATACTCAGGCGCCGGGAACTTCTCCCTGCCTCTTGCCGGCGATGCTGATGTGACCGCAGTTGAGGAGAGCACTTATGCAATCGAGGACGGCAGGAGAAACCTGGAGATAAACGGGATCACGAATTACAGGTTTATCAACTCTCCGGCAGAAGGGTTTCAGACACGCGAGGTGTTTGATATATTAATCCTCGATCCGCCAAGGCGCGGGCTCACTCATAAGGTGGTAAAGAGTGTGCTCGATATTATGGCTGAGCAGATTGTATACATATCCTGCGACCCTGCAACCTTCTC
>CAXMSH010000003.1:0-19885 GCA_964195875.1 Thermodesulfovibrionia bacterium | reverse complement strand
CATCTCTGTCCGGACGCCCCTGAAGCTCAGAATCATTTAACGGAGTAATCACGTCTTTATAACAGGTGAGCGGATATCCGAGTTCTCTGCAGACGTAGTGAAGTATATGAGCGAATACCTCGCTGTCACTGTTGTACCCCATATAACCGGCATTCCCCCTGCTCATAAGGTACTCCTTGATAGGAATAAAGGCCGTATTTTCACCATTGGTCATCGTGCAGTATCCCTGAATAAAGAACGGATGGCATGCATACAGATAGATTTCGTAATTGGTGTTCTGTCTTCCCTGCGCAAAGATGATTTTTGCCTGTAGAGGGTCCCTGTCCAGTCCGAAAAACTCCGCGATCTCCAAAGGACCACCTACTTCTTTCAGGGTGATGATGTCGGGATAAAATGAGAAGACAAAGATCGAACCGTCCCCCTCGCCCATAATCCTTAAATCAAGGCGGCACTGCATTAAGAGGTCCTCTTTTTCTTTGGGGGACATGTTGGCGCAGGCCTCGGGATAATCATAGGCGTTTGCGATATAATAGTCATATCTCTTCCGGCCGCTCCCGTTCCTGATCTTTGGACGCCACTTATATTTCAGATTAAAACCCATTTTGTTCATATAGGAATTCAGAGCGGTCATGCCTGAACCTGAACAGACTGCCGAGAGTATCGGGTACTGTTTGTATTCTTCGAATTCTCCCCCGAGGTTCTTCAGAACAAGGCCGAGGCCTGACCCGTCATGCCCCTCTTTCATGGTGTCTAGAGCGAGGACATTCTCCATGGGAGAAAAATATTCTTTTGATGTTATCGCAACAAGCCTGCACATTATATTTGTCCTTTACATAATTGTATCATGTCTGACATTAATGTAACCCTTTAGTGGCAAAAAAAGCGTCCATGCCCGGGGAGATAAGGCAAGTAACACTCTGTACGGCAATAGGTTGCCGTATGTATATAATAAATGCCCGGAAGATTCTTTGTCAAGTTAATACCCTTTCACTCTCAGATGGCGGATTAAATAGTTTCCCTCTACCTTCACCCTCCCATTAGTCCCCTCCCATACCGAAGCGGGTCGGGGTTAAGTCGATCTGACCGAAGGGTCGCTCCGACAAGGGAGGGGATATATGGGATACCCTGCGCCTACATCTGGTTGCAGCAGGGTGGTTCATTTGATATGAAATAAGATTATTGACAAATATCCCTTCTCTCATTTAAAGTGAATGACATAAGGTAACCGATTGCCATGCATAAAATATCATCCGGAGTAAAAAGCCTCGACAACCTTATTGACTCTCTATATATTGGAGACAATGTTGTCTGGGAAGTTGATTCAGGAACGTTGTATAGTAAATTTGTTGAAAATTTCATTAAACAATCTTCAAAAGATTCCCAGAAAATAATATACATCAGTTTCAATCGATCCCCGCAGAGCATCCTGAATTCGGTAAAAAATTCTTTGGTCCCTGAACACTTTGTTCTCGTTGATTGCTTTACGGCGGGAAAAGGCAAAAACGATAAAACTTTTGTCCGGTTTTATGAAAATCCGACGGATTTTAATATTGTGAGAATCGAAAACCCAAGGAACATTGATCAGTTCACAGAAACCCTTAATTCCATTGAAGACAGTTTCCCGCCGGGGGCCAGATATATCTTTGACAGCCTGACCGGCATGCAAGATTTGTGGGGAGACGAAAACAGCACATATAAATTCTTTACCTATATGTGCCCAAGACTTTACGACCTTGATACCGTTGCGTACTGGATTCTGGAGAAAGAGGCTCATAGCCAGAAATTTAAGGCAAACCTCAGACATATTACACAGGCCGTGCTGGAACTATACAAACGGAAGGATATGCTGTACATAAAGGCGCTTAAGCTGGAAGGCCGGTCAAACAGGGAGGCTTTCAAGCCCCATCTTTATGAAATGGACGGCAGTGAGATTACTATTACTTTTCCCGGGAAAGAGACCTTAACCGATATTGGAAGCAGGTTAAAAAAGAGGAGAACAAGACTTGGGATGAGTCAGAAAGAACTTGCTGATTCGGTTGACCTGACCCCAAGTTTCATTTCACAGCTTGAAAATAATCAGATAAGCCCATCTCTCAGCTCTTTTATGCAGTTATGCGGGGCTCTGGGTGTAAACCCCGGACAATTTTTAGAAGAAAAGAAGCCGGATACAGAGCCATGGCTCTTTAAGAAGAAGGAGGTGCTTTTACATCCACCCTATGTTGAGAATACAATAAAGGTCTACGAAATTTCAGGAGATGAAAATATAGCCGTAAAATTAATAGTATTTCCCCCGCGTACCGAATTGCAGAAACATTTTTTTTATAAAAGGACCAGGGAATTTATTCATATATTAAAAGGGGCTGTATCAGTCACCGTAGAAGGAGCAGTAGAAAAGCTGGAATCAGGCGACAGCGTTTTTTTTAAGGAACATTTCCCTGATCAATGGAAGAACGAAGAAGATAAAGATACAGAATTGCTAATGGTATGCTCTTAAATATTTTTTTACTATTTTTGTTAAGCAATACTTAATTTAAGGCCAGATTAATTACTACTACTAAACAGGAGGTGATTGAAAACAGTTAACCCCGTACAACCCTGGTCGCTCGCCTCGGGGCGAAGCAACGGGCCTTCGGCACCGCCGGAGTCGGGTTAACCTCGCCAAAGGCGGGTAAACTTTGTCACGGGGCAGGAAGTTCTCAGTTGACAGTAACTAAATAATACAAAAAATTAAGGAGGTGTTTAATGAGCTTCAGTAAACCGAATTACAGTGCTGCTACACTTACAACAACCAGGGTCACCCCTGCTCCGGTATCCGGGATCTGCGTAACATGTGTTGATGGTTGTGAAGGCCCCTGCGAGATCGGCCGTTCGGCGCTCAAGGGAAGGGAGGTCCTTTATCCTTTACCCTTCGGCAAAATTACCGCCGGTTCTGAAAAAGATTACCCGGTTGATTTTTCTCACTTCAACATTCAGGGAACGGCCGTTGGTGCTGTGGGTGTTGAGGCTGATCCTGATATAGCCCGGTTCACCAATGTTGATACGAAGACCGCCATGGGTGCCGATGGAAGCATCAAGATGGACTTTCCCGTCTTTACGGGAGCCGTCGGGTCGACGGATATTTCAAGAATCAACTGGGAAGAGGTGGCGATCGGCGCCGCCATATCGGGGATCCTCGTTATTGTCGGTGAAAACGTATGCGGTATGGATCCGCTGGCGGAGATCAAGAATGGAAGAGTTGTCAGCTCGCCTGAGATGGAGCGGCGTATCAACTCTTACAAAAAGTGGTACAACGGTACCGGAGGGGTTGTTGTTCAGGCCAATGTTGAAGACACCAAGCTCGGAGTGCCCGAGTATGTTATCGAAAAACTGGGCATAGAGATCTTTGAGTTAAAGTGGGGACAAGGCGCAAAGGACATCGGCGGTGAGGTCAAACTGCGTTCCATTGACAGGGCGATGCAGTTAAAGGAGAGGGGCTATATTGTTCTGCCTGATCCGACCGACCACGCCTCTATCAAGGCTTTTGAGGCAGGGGGGATTTCCGAGTTCGAGCGTCACTCCCGTCTGGGCATGGTTGAGGAGGAGTCTTTCCATAAATCGGTTAAGCATCTGCGTTCCCTTGGTGCCAAATATGTAACCCTAAAGACCGGCGCGTATCGCCCCGCGGACCTTGCTCGCGCGATAAAATATTCTTCGGACGCAAAGATCGATATGCTTACCATAGACGGCGCAGGCGGAGGAACAGGGATGAGCCCGTGGCGTATGATGAATGAATGGGGGATCCCCACGGTCCAGCTTGAATGCCTTACCCATCAGATGTGCGAAAAACTCGCAAAGAAAGGCGCGTATATCCCGCCTATCGCTATCGCGGGAGGTCTATCACTTGAAGACCATATCTTCAAGGGTCTGGCATTAGGCGCACCTTATGTCAAGGCTATCTGTCTTGGCCGTGCCCTCTTCACCGCCGCTATGGTAGGGAAGACTCATGGGAAACTGATGGCAGAGAAGATGGAGCTCGAGGGAGAGGACGTTTCCGAGGGTTATCTGAAGTTATTCGCGGTCGGCAGTGAACTCAAGGAGCGGTTCGGCAAGGACTTTGCAGAGCTTCCCGCGGGGGCCATCGGTCTCTATTCCTATGTAGACAGGATGAAGCAGGGGCTTCAGCAGTTGATGGCAGGGGCCAGAAAGTTTGCCCTTGAGCACATTGACAGAAACGATCTGATGTCGCTTACAAGGGACGCGTCCGATGTATCCGGTATTCCATTTGTCATGGATGCGGACGCCAAAGAGGTTGATGAAATTCTGGGTTAATTCCGGAAAAAATAAAGGAGGGACTTAAAATGAAAAATACGATATGTAAGCATAACTGCAAGAACTGTTTTGCGCTTCCGGTCTGTGCGGTGCATGCCATCACAGATCAGCACGGTTCAATCTACGTTGAGACTGATGAGTGCATAGGGTGCGGATGCTGCAGGACCGCGTGCATGACCTTCAGTATTGATGAGGCACTGAAAGATAAAACAGTTGAGTGGCTGAAGGGCGCGGCGTAAGAAGGTGAAAAAATGAACGGATGGTTTGGTCGTTGTTTAAGGGTAAACCTTACCAGCGGAAAACACAGCATTGAGGAACTGAACCAAGAGCTCCTGCCGCAGTTTCTGGGCGGCAGGGGTCTTGGGGTGAAGGTCTTTACGGATGAAGTTTCTCCCCTTACCGACCCGCTTTCACCTGATAACAAGATTATTTTTTCATCAGGCCCGCTCGTCGGGACTGGTGCGGTAACCGGCGCGTCGTGCAACGTTGTTACAAAATCTGCATTAAGCAGCACCATTGCATGCGCAAAGATGCGCGGCCACTTTGGCGCTGAAATGAAATACGCGGGCTTTGATATGATCATTGTAGAAGGCCATGCCGAAGCGCCGGTTATTCTCTCGATCATGGACGACAGGGTAAAACTCGTCTCTGCGCTCGAATACTGGGGAAGGTCAACCTCTGAAACCGAGGATATGTTCAAGGAGAGTCTTGGCGATCAGTGGACCGCGAGAGAAACCTTTCTGGTCAGTATCGGCCCTGCCGGTGAGCACCTTCTCCCCATTGCAAATATTGTCAACGACCGCTTTCTTTCAGTGGGGGGAGCGGGAATAGGCGCGGTCATGGGTTCAAAAAATCTGAAGGCTATCGCCGTAAAGGGAAATCACTCACTGGAGGTGGCTGACGGTAACCGGTTTGTGCAGGTCATCAATACATTAAATAACAAGCTCAATAGCGCTCCGCTGACCTCTCAATCCATGACCCAGTGGGGGACCGCTTTTCTTGTTGGTCTGTGCTATCCGAAGAAGATATTGCCCAACAACAATTTTCTGCAGGCATCCATTTCCCTGAAAAATCTTGGAACTGACGCTCTTGAGAGAGCCTTTGCCCTGAGAAGCAGGGGTTGTTTTGCATGTCCGGTAGCATGCATAAAAAAGACCGAAATGAAACACCAGGCATATGAAGGGAAGGGGATGGTCCCGACTTATCTTGCAATCGGTTCCCTTGGTCTCAACTGCGGGATTACGGATCTGTCAACGATAGGCACCGCAAGCATGATCTGCGCTGAAATGGGTCTTGATCCGGTTGCAATCGGGGGCACGCTGGCAACGGCGATGGAACTGGTTGAAAAGAAAGTAACCACGACAGAAGAATTAAAGATAGACCTTAGGTTTGGTAATGATAGCGGATTACTGGAAGCCCTTCGTCTTATCTCTACAAAGAAAGGGTATGCAAAGAGACTGGGGCAGGGAGCGAAAGCGCTCGCAGAGTCATTCGAAAGGCCTGACCTCTTTATGGGTGTAAAGGGGATCTCCATGTCGCCCTTTGACCCCCGTGCCATTCAGGGCATGGGCCTTCATTTTGCTACGTGCAATTACGGACCGCATCACCTTTACGGGTATACATTCATTGACGAGCTTCTCAATGTAAATGAAAATATAGAGCCCTCGGCGATAGAGGGCAAGCCTGCCTTGACCAAATTTTATCAGGACACAACATCTGTCATGGATTCTCTCGGCCTCTGCAACTGGATTCTCATGGGGCTTAAATTCAAAAACCTTGTGCCCCTTGTAAACAGTTGTCTCGGGACAAAATATACAGATGAAGACCTGATCACCATTGGAGAGAGGATATGGAACCTCGAGCGCCTGTTTAACATGAAAGCAGGATTGAACGGCTCAGATGATGCCCTTCCAACAAGATTCATGGAGGAGCCGCTCTCTGATGGAGAAGGAGATGGAGAAGGTCAGATTAGCAGAGTCGGTGAGATGCTCCCCGAATATTACCGCCTGAGAGGCTGGAGCGGGCAGGGCGAGCCTTTACCTGAGAAGCTGAAGACCCTTGGACTGGAGGATTCATTATGCCGAGAATAAAGGTTGACCATCTGAAATGTACCGGGTGCAGGCATTGCGAAATAGCCTGCTCGTTGAATCATGTGGCAAATACCGCAAATCCGCGTCGTTCAAGGATAAGGGTTATGAAAGATGAAAACCGTTATTACCCGGTCTTATCAGGCCCGTTTGTGGACGCGGCATGTACTTCAAAGCAGTTTATTGAGATAGATGGTCATAAATACGATATGTGCGCTTTTTGCAGGGCATCATGTCCGGAGAAGCCGTATTTTATAGAGGCAGAGACCGGGATACCTCTCAAATGTGATTTCTGCGGAATACCGCCAAGCCCGTCGTGTGTCAGGTGGTGCAACACCGGGGCACTGGAGCTTGTGGAAGATTAGTTAAATAAAACCTAAATTGAGTGATTAATTAGCAATACGGTTATGCAAAGCGCTTTCTAGAATAAATAACTCGATGGGATTTGTCCGATTGTGCCTGTCAGTACTCAATCACCTTACAGGTAAATGTTCTACAAGCCGGATAAAGCCTCTAAGGTATCGATATCTATTCTTTCAACCGCTTCACATAACCTTCAAATACATTAAAATGCCTGTCCCGATATTATCGGGGTAAATAATCGCTCAATATGGGTCAAAATTAATCATATAAATTATCAGGGTATTTCTCAAATAGCAATCCTTCAATCCTCTTGACAACTTCAGATGAAAGGTAAAGTCTATATAGTTGGTGCAGGCCCGGGGGATATCGGCCTGCTTACAATAAAGGGACTGAAATGCCTTCAGAAAGCTGAAACCATTATCTATGACTTCCACCTGAATTCACAGGTTCTGAATAAGGGAAACCAGGAAGCCGAATTCATTTATGCCGGAAAGCGCGGCGGGGCACACAGCATGTCTCAGGAAGAGATAAACCGGGCACTCATTGAGAAGGCACTTGAGGGTAAAGTTGTGTGCCGTCTTAAGGGCGGCGATCCTTTTGTGTTCGGCAGAGGAGGCGAGGAGGCTGAAGCTTTATCAGCAGAAGGGATAGATTTTGAGATCGTTCCAGGTGTAAGCTCTGCTGTAGCGGCCCCGGCTTACGCCGGAATCCCCCTGACTCACAGGCTTTATTCATCCTCTCTCGCTATAGTCCCGGGATATGAAGACCCGACAAAAAAAGAGAGCTCCATTAACTGGGCAGGACTCTCAAATGGTGTTGGTACTATCGTCTTCCTGATGGCCGTTAAGAATATTGATCTGATATGCTTGAAACTCATTGAAAATGGAAGGAGTCCGGAGACCCCTGTTGCGGTAATTCGATGGGGAACACGGGCCGATCAGACTACTATTGTCAGCAATCTGGCAAAGATCGCTGACACAATTAAGGAAAAAGAGATAAAACCCCCGGCCGTCGTGGTCGTGGGAGAAGTTGTAAAACTGAGGGAAAACCTCAAGTGGTTTGAAAGAAAGCCCCTTTTCGGACATCGAGTTCTAGTTACAAGAGAGCATCCGGGAGACCTTGAAAAACTGGAGGAACTTGGGGCTGAAATAATAGAGTTCCCCACTATCAAGATTGTACCCCCGGCAAACTGGGATGAACTCGACAGGGGGATAGACAGCATTGAGACGTATGACTGGCTTATATTTACCAGTGCAAACGCTGTAAAATACTTCTTTGCGAGGTTCTTTGAGAGAGACAGGGACATCAGGGATCTGAAGGGATTAAAGGTATGTTCTATCGGATCTAAGACCGGATTATTTATAAGGAAATTCGGTATTAAAACAGACCTGATCCCTGAGAAGTTTAACGCTGAGGGTCTGATAGACTCATTCAGTAAGGAAGCAGGCATAAACAGCTCCGAACTCTTAAAAGGCGTACGTTTCATGATGCCCAGGGCAGAGGTTGCCAGAGAGGTGCTTCCTGAAAAGATAAGGGAGCTTGGCGGTGAGATAGATGTCGTTACCGCTTACAGGGCCGTGAAGTCGGAGCTTCTCGGGAAGAGATTAAAGAGATTTTTAAAGGAGGGGAAGATATCCGTTGCTACGTTTACAAGTGCGGCAACTTTCAATAACTTCATATCAATTATAGATAGCAACGTTGATGAATTCCTGAAGGGGGTCGCAATAGCTGTAATAGGTCCGGTCACTGCCCGTGCCGTTGAGAAGGCTGGTTTCAATGTTGACATTATGCCGGAAGAGGCAACTGTTGAGGCGTTGGCATCTGAAATTATTGACTGGGCAGCAGGAGGGCAGTTACCTTAAACCATTAGTGCTGTCATTCCACGACTTGCCTGTCCCGACATTGTCGGGGATCGGGGAATCCAGAGGTGAAAACCTAAAACATGGATTCCCGATTAAAACCTTCGGGCCTGTCCCGATTCATCGGGGAATGACGAAAAAACAGATATTATTTGTATTTAAGACGATAATAATAATCAAAAAAGAGGGCTCAAGAATGTCGGGGAAAAACATTAAGGCATATCCTGTTTTACTTGCAGGGGGAACAGGCTCAAGGTTATGGCCTATTTCAAGAGAGCTATTTCCAAAACAGCTGCTCAACCTTGTAGATGGAGACTCTTTAATCCAGAATACCATTAAAAGGCTGTCTCCTGTTTTTGGAACGGACAGGGTGAGGGTCGTGTGCGGGGAAGAACACCTGTATGAGATTGCAAGACACCTTGAAGCTATCGGTGTGCCATCCAAAGGCAAAATCATAACCGAGCCTTGCGGACGTAATACGGCCCCGGCTATTTTACTCGCAATTCTTAATATTATAAAGAAAGATAAAGACGCGGTATTACTGTTATTCCCTGCCGACCATGTAATAAGCGATCTGGACCGGTTTCACGAGAGTCTTGAAACTGCTGTAAAACTGGCCATGATGAATTACATAGTCACTTTCGGAATAAAACCGGGTTATCCCGAGACAGGATACGGTTATATAGAGGGAGCAAAGAGTATTCGTGAAGGCGCCCTCCAGATAAAAAGGTTTGTTGAAAAACCTGATAAAAAAACAGCCAGGGGATATCTTGAAGCAGGTAATTTCTTCTGGAACAGCGGTATGTTTGCATTCAAGGCGTCGGTCATGCTAAAGGAATTCAAATTATTCGAACCTGTCCTTTTGAAGGAGATGCGGAAAATTGTTTCAGAAGGCGACCCCGTCTCTCCTGAAATGTATAAAAAATTGCCTGATACTTCCATTGACTACGCAATAATGGAAAGAACAGGTAAGGGGGTTGTACTCCCTTCGGATTTTGGATGGAGTGACATCGGTTCCTGGAAATCTCTTTATGATCTTTTACCCAAGGACGCTGATAACAATGTCGTTGAGGGTGATGTTATCCTGAAAGATACAAAAAACTGTTTTATAAAGGGTGATGAGAGGCTTACAGTGGTGAACGGCCTGAAGAATATTGTGGTGGTTGAAACACCTGATACAGTTTTAGTGTCTGATATGAACAGGAGTAAGGACATAAAGTCCATTGTAAGCTACCTTAAAATGAAGGGACGCAAAGAGTATAAAGCCCATACAACAGTTTACCGCCCATGGGGGACATATACAATCCTTGAAGAAAAGGGCAATTCAAAGATGAAGCGGATAGTCATTTACCCGGGAGCAAAATTATCCCTTCAGATGCATTATCACAGGAGCGAACACTGGGTTGTCGTTCAGGGTACAGCAAGGATTACTAATGGTGACCAGACCATCTTTCTTGAAGAGAATCAGTCAACGTATATTCCTAAGGCTACATCTCATCGTCTCGAGAACCCGGGCAAGGTAGACCTTCACATAATAGAGGTTCAGATAGGCGATTATCTGGAAGAAGACGATATTGTACGCTTTGATGACGATTTCGGAAGGGTTGTAAAAAAGGGCGAAAAAGGAAAAAAGGGAAAGAAGGCAAGAGCAAAAAAATCATGAAGATACTGATAAGCGGCGGCAGCGGGCAGTTAGGTTCAGACTGCACCCTTCTCCTGAGTAAGACACACGAGGTAATTACCCCGGATGAGAAAGACCTCGACATAGTCAATCTTGAGAAGGTCCTTTACATGGTCTCCGCAGTATCACCAGATATTTTACTCAATTGCGCTGCGTTTACAAATGTAGATGCCTGCGAAACAGAAAAGGAAGAGGCATGGAGAGTTAATGCCGATGGACCCGGGAACCTCGCAAAGGCAGCCGATAAATATGGCAGTAAACTGGTTCATATATCTACGGATTACGTCTTCAACGGCAGAAAAGAGATTCCTGAGCCGTATGCGGAAGACGACGAGGCTGAACCGCTCTCTTATTATGGAAGGACTAAACTCGAAGGCGAGCTGATAGTAAAAAAAATAACCGCCAATTATCTTATTATACGTACTGCGTGGGTTTACGGCATTAACGGACATAACTTTCTTAAGACCATGCTGAAACTTGTACTGAAGAATCCCGGGAAAGAGATTAAGGTGGTAAATGATCAGTTCGGGTCTCCGACATGGTCATACAGCCTGTCGCAGCAGATCCGGAAACTTATTGAAGTAAATGCCATAGGCACTTATCATGCTTCATCCGAAGGTCACTGTTCATGGTATGAGCTTGCAAGGTATTTCCTGGAAAAGATGGGGGTTGAAAATAATGTAGTTCCTTGCTCCAGCAAAGATTACCCTGTCAAGGCGGTAAGGCCGGTAAACTCGATCCTGGAAAACAGGAGGTTGAAAGACGAGGGTATCTGTGTTATGCCCGGCTGGCAGGATGGGATCGATGAATTCACCGGGAAGTTCGGAGAACGCTTATTGAGAGAAATGCGGGGTTCTGATAAATGAAGAATATGCTGGTTACAGGCGGCTGCGGTTTTATCGGGGCCAACTTTATCCACTATCTGTTAGAGGAGTCAGATTATACAGGCCGCATAGTCAATCTGGACAAACTGACATACGCCGGGAACCCTGATAACCTGTCGGGGGTTAAGGAGAACTTTACTGATCGCTACTTTTTCTGTAAAGCAGATATATGTGACAAGGCTGAAATTGAAAATATTTTTGATGATTATGAGATAGATACTGTATGCCACCTGGCCGCGGAGTCACATGTTGACAGGTCAATAGTCAGCCCCGATATTTTTATTAAGTCGAACATCCTCGGGACATTTAACCTCCTTGAGGTATCAAGGGAGAGGATCGAACGCATTAACCTGTTCCATCATATAAGTACCGACGAAGTATTCGGCAGTCTTGGGAAGGAGGGTTACTTTACAGAAGGCACCCCTTACAGGCCTAACAGCCCCTATGCCGCGTCCAAGGCCTCTTCCGACCATATCGTAAGGGCCTACCATAAAACATATGGATTGCCGGTAACAGTCTCCAACTGTTCGAATAATTACGGCCCTTTCCAGTTTCCGGAAAAACTGATCCCCCTTATTGTGCTTAACGCGCTCGAAGGAAAGAGTTTGCCGGTATATGGTGATGGGAAAAACGTCAGAGACTGGCTTTATGTAAGGGATCACTGTGTCGCCATCTGGACCATCATGCAGAGAGGGAAGATAGGGGAAACCTACAATGTAGGTGGTAATAATGAGATGGAGAACATCAAGCTAGTCCAGATGATATGCGACTTTCTGGATAAAGATAAAGGAGGGTCCCACAGAGACCTGATAACCTTCGTCAAGGACCGTCCCGGACATGACGTCAGGTATGCTATTGATAGCGGCAAAATAATGAATGAGCTTGGCTGGGCACCGGAAGAGTCTTTTGAAACAGGCCTGATAAAGACAATTCAATGGTATATCGATAACGGTCAATGGGTGGAACGGGTCAAGAGCGGCGAATATAAGTCCTGGATTGAATCACATTATAAATAATAATTATCCGTTCCCGGCACGCCATGTCTCCATAATCTTCAAGCATACCCTGTTCATTTCAATGGCCCTTGACTCCGAATCGGCCTCATTGTAACATCTGAACTCCGGGGCGTTACCGGAAGGCCTAAGGTGAAGAATCTCCCCGGTCTTAAAGGTGACCCTTAAGCCGTCCGTGGTATCAACCGAAACAACAGGCCCGAAGTGTCGGCCAAAATTACTTTCCAGGGCCTTCTTTTCCCCGCCGCTCTCTCCTGAAGAGAGTTCTGCAATCTTTTTTCTGCTCCTTTCAGCAGGGAAATCCCTTAGGCGGTTACTTGCCGTATGCCTTTGCGGAAGGTCGTGCAATAATTCGCTGATCTTCTTCTCCCTTGAGAGAAGCAGTATAGCAATCAGAAGGATAACGGCATCACGAGTTGGAAGGGCCTTAAGGATTTTCCCCTCCCGCATAATATCTGAAGCGAGCAGAAACCCTCCATTTGCTTCATATCCGACGACAATCTCATCCCCTGTTTCCAGGGCCTTCTGCATACCCTCTATAACATAAGGTGAGCCGATCTTTGTGCGTATTACATTCTTAAACAGTCCGCACTTCTCCACAGCGGTGTTGCATGAGACAGGAGTTACAACCGTATCAGCCCGGAGATATGCCGCACAGAGGATACCGGCAATGTCTCCGCGCAGCCATCTTCCGTTTTCATCGCTTATTAAGGGGCGGTCACTGTCACCGTCTGTTGAGACAATTGAATCAAAATCATACATATCTGCCCATTTTCGTGCCGATTCAACATCATCAGACCTTATCGCTTCAGTATCAACAGGTACAAATTTATCAGAACGACCCAGCGGGGTAACATCAGCACCCAAACCGGCAAGAATGGTTACGATAAGATCACGGCCAACCGCAGAATGCTGATATACTCCAACCTTCTTCCCCCGGAGACAGTCCTGATCAAAGAACTGCAGGTAACGGTTCAGATACATATCGGCGGCTTCCGAAGTTAATTCCGGAAGGCGTATTTTCATAGAGATATCGCCTCTTTCATCAAAAAGATCAGGGCGCAGTTCAATAAGCTGTCTTTTAATACCGTCTTCATCATCTTTAAGGATCTCTCCAACCTTTCTGGTGTATTTAATACCGTTACGGTCCTCAGGGATGTGGCTTCCGGTGACCATAACCGTTGGAACTTTCTTTGATATGCCGTAGTATGCAAGAGTGGGAGAAGGGATGTTTCCGCAGTATTCAGCTGTATATCCCCTGTCGTCAACCGCTTTGGTAACCGCACCTATGATACGTCCTGTGCTTGGGCGTAAATCTCCGCCCACACCAATAATATCGCCTTGCTCCAGCTCCCCTTCATCTTCAAGGTACTGTATAAAGGCAGCTGTAAAGGTGTAACAGACCATGTCTGTCATATCCTTTTCAAGACCACGGACTCCGCTCGTTCCGAAGCGAACCCCGCTCTCACGCATTAAATCATCAAGGTTGACAGTTACATTATCCATTTATTAAATGTAATAAAGCTTAAGTTATACAAAGGTCTCCTGAAGTAGGTCGATAAAACTCAAAATATTTAAGCAAGGGCTGTATAAAAAATATATTATATGATAATATTCTTAAATCATTTGTATCAGTAAAGACCGGGTAATGACATGCCTTTTAGCCGACCTTAAGAGAGAAACTTAATGGCTGATAGGTTATTATACTATAACTTGCTGTTATTGTTATGTAATTCTAATGATGATTCCCGGTAGTATATTCAGGAGGATAGGATGAAGATAATTGTTTGTGGAGCAGGATTTGTGGGACTTGTACATGCTGCTGTTTGCTCTGAGTACGGTCATGAAGTTTACGCTTATGACAATGATTTTAACAGGATCAAGTACTTCTCTGCCGGTGATGCTGATAAAATTGAACATTATGTTAGCGAACCCGGCTTAAGCGGCATTATCAGGGAAAACCTTGGAAAATATTTATTCTTCACAACCGACCTTGAAGCCGTTATAGAGGGGACTGATGTAATCTTTTTATGTCTTCCTACACCGTCCAGTCTTGACGGTTCTACAAATCTCAATTTTTATGACGCGGCGGCTGAAAATATCGCGGGACTGCTCGCGCGCAGGAATGATAAGCGACGAATAGTTCTTGTGAATAAAAGCACCGTGCCGATCGGGACAGCACGTCATCTGGAGAATATCATGTCTTCCCATAATGTAGAGAATTTCGGTGTTGCCGCCAATCCAGAGTTTCTGGCAGAGGGTATGGCCGTCGAACAGGCGCGTAAGCCTGACCGGGTTGTTGTAGGCTGTGATAGTGAAAAGGATTTCAAGGTTCTCCGCAGGGTGTATTCACAATACGTTAATCACGTAAGGATAAAATATATAGAGACAACACCTGAGACCGCTGAGGCGATAAAATATGTCGCTAACACTATGCTCCTTACCTATATATCCTTCTGGAACGGGGTCGGGGCAAAGATAGGAGAGAAATTCTCAAACGTGAGCATAGATGATCTCAGGCTGGGTGTTACTGCCGATGAAAGGGTGAGCACTTGGGGGTCATTTGTCAGCAATGGAGCGGGAGGGAGCTGTTTTGGCAAGGATATCCGTTCACTGATATATCAGCTTCGTAATGTGAATGTAGGGACCAAGATGCTGGAATCTTCATTCGAAGTCAATGAAAATCAGAAAGTCTACCTTATCGATAGAGCCATTACAGAGGCAGGATTTCATTTCAATGATAAAACGGTCGCGGTGCTTGGTCTGGCATTCAAGAAGCATACTAACGATATGAGGGACGCCTCTTCTATAAAGGTTATCGAAGCGCTGCTTGGTAAGGGTGTTTCAAAGATAAGGGCATACGATCCACTGGCGAATGAGACAGCTAAAAGGGTCTTTGATCCGTCAAAGAATAAACTATTCAATAATATAGAATATTTCAGTACGGCAAAAGAGGCTATCGGGGAGTCTCAGGCCCTCTTTATATCGTCTGACTGTGAGGAGTTCAGGGGTATTTCAAAAACCATTGAAGAAGCTGTAAAACCTCCATATCTGGTGATAGACGGAAGGCGTATGGTTCCTGACATAGAAACCATGATCCCCAGGGGATTCAGTTATCTGGCGGTGGGCTCCATGTATATGGCGCCAACCGGGGAAAAGGAAGATTAGGTAATGAAGGGTATTTTATTAGCCGGGGGTTCGGGAACAAGGCTTTTTCCTATTACCCGCGTAGTGAGCAAACAGCTCATGCCGGTTTATGATAAACCGATGATATACTATCCTCTATCCGTACTGATGCTGGCTGGAATCCGGGAGATTCTGATCATATCTACCCCCGAAGACCTCCCCAATTTCAGGAACCTATTAAATGATGGGACTCAGCTGGGCCTCTCTTTCTCCTATGCAGAGCAGCCGGCGCCTGAAGGTCTGGCTCAGGCGTTTATAATTGGGAAAAATTTCATCGGCAGTGATACCGTAGCCCTAATCCTTGGTGACAATATATTCTATGGACACGGACTTCAGGAAAACCTGCATAAGGCCGTGCAGATCAAAAAGGGCGGTCTGATATTCGGCTACCCTGTGAGAGACCCTGAGAGGTATGGTGTCGTAGAGTTTGACAGAAAAGGAAAAGTTCTGGGGATAGAGGAGAAGCCCCAAAAACCCAGGTCAAAATATGCGATTCCGGGTCTGTACTTTTATGACAATAACGTGATTAAGATTGCAGAGAAGCTCAAACCTTCAGCGCGTGGAGAGCTGGAGATAACAGACCTGAATATGGAATATCTGCGCAGGGGCGAACTCCGGGTAGAACTTCTGGGACGGGGCTTTGCGTGGCTTGATACAGGGACCCACGAGGCCCTTCAGCATGCCGCAAGTTATGTGCAAACGATTCAGGAAAGGCAGGGGTTGAAGATTTCATGTATAGAGGAGATAGCGTTTCGTCTCGGTTACATAAACAGAGAAGCTCTAAAGGAACTCGCTTCCGATATGATGAAGAATAGTTATGGTAAATACCTTATGGAGCTGGTTTATGAAGAGGAAGATAATAGATGACTCTTAAGTTCAGCGAAACATCTCTTCCCGGCGTTAAGCTGATTAAGCCTGATGTATATAAAGATCCAAGAGGATTTTTTATGGAAGTTTATCATAAACAGAGGTATTCGGAAGTGGGGATAGAGAAGAGTTTTGTACAGGACAACTACTCCCATTCGAAACAGGAAACTCTGCGGGGGCTTCACTATCAGCTTAACCATCCACAGGGAAAAATTATTTATGTCATCAGAGGAGAAATCATTGATGTCGCTGTTGACATAAGGCGTGGATCTCCTGATTTCGGGAAATGGACCTCCGTAAATCTTTCATCAGAAAACGGTTACCAGTTCTATATCCCGGAAGGGTTCGCGCACGGCTTCTGCGTACTCAGCGAAACCGCCGATGTTATATACAAATGTACTGATTTCTATACACCCGGAGATGATTTCGGAGTCTTATGGTCAGATCCTGATATCAATATCGACTGGCCGGTCGCAGCCCCTTTCTTATCAGAGAAGGACCTTAAGAATCCTAAACTTTCAGAGATCTCAAGAGACCTTTTGCCGGCATATAAATCCTGATTGCCCGAGGAATATTTCAGATAATATCGCAGGGAATACAGGGATGGGGACCAATGATTTTTGATTAATACAATATAAAGGTTACAGATTAAACGGCAGAACTGAAAGAAAAAAATGGTGGGCAGTCGCAGAATCGAACTGCGGACACGAGGCTTTTCAGGCCTCTGCTCTACCGACTGAGCTAACTGCCCAACTGAAGACTATAACTCATATTTTTTTTCGATGTCAAGTTTTACGTAGATACTCATGGGACATTTGAAAGGAAATAACCGGTCTTCAGTCCATTTTCCTTTACCCATTATGCTTAAAAGATACGATATTATTCTGGCGATTATCTCCGGTCTTCTGCTGATACCGGGGTTCCCGCCGTTCGATCTTTATCCTGTTGCATGGTTTGCCATAGTACCGCTCCTTTTTTCCCTCCGGGGAAAGAATGTCAGGACCTCTTTCTTTCTGGGGACCCTGACCGGTTTTGTATTTTTTCTCGGTACAACCTATTGGGTATTTAACTCCATATATTATTACGGCAATATACCTGCCGCCGCCGGCCTCCTGCTGATGTTGGCACTATGTCTTTATCTCGGTTTATACTTAGGGATTTTTTCCGCGGTCTTCAATTCACTTTCCAGAAAGTCAGGATTTCCGGCTGTCATTACAGTCCCTGTTCTCTGGGTCACGCTGGAGTTTCTGCGCACTTACGCACTGACAGGATTCCCATGGTCAATCCTTGGGTACTCACAGTATAGATTCCTGTCTCTTATCCAGGTTTCCGATATCACCGGTGTTTACGGAATTTCATTTATAGTGGCGTCTTTCAATGGTTTAGTCTATGAAGTTTTATCACTGCCCGGGAGATCAAGAACCACACCGCTTTTCTCGCGATGGACCATTCCCTTAAACGTCCTGATCTTCGCAGTAATGATATCAATTGCGCTTACTTACGGTCTATGGAAGATGGACACGGCTGATTCCGGTAAAGAGGTAAGGGTTAGCGTAATTCAGGGGAATATAGAGCAGGGGAAGAAATGGGATAAAAATTTTCAGAGAGAAGTCATTGATACGTATAAGGTGCTGTCCGTCAGCGCCCTTGCTGATACCCCTGATATTATCGTATGGCCTGAATCGGCTCTGCCTTTTGTTTTCGGCTATGACGAAGAGCTTACCAGTGAGTTTTCTGAATTTCAGAAGGGGCTCGGAACTAATCTGCTCTTCGGGAGTGTAACCGCTAAAGAGATTGAGACTGAAAAACCTCGATTTTCAAACAGTGCCGTACTGATGTCTCCTGAAGGTAAAGTGTTATCCATTTACAACAAGATGCATCTTGTGCCGTATGGAGAGTATGTCCCGCTGAGGCGCATACTGCCATTCATAAAAAAACTTACTGCGGGAATAGGTGATTTTGTTAGCGGGAGAGAGCCGGTAATAATGGAAACACCTTCCTTCAAAATAGGCAGTCTCATCTGTTATGAGATCATATTCCCGGGACTAGTAAGAAAATTTATTTATAAAGGCGCGAACATTTTAGTCACTATCACAAATGACGCGTGGTTTGGCAGGACATCCGCCCCTTATCAGCATTTTTCAATGGCTGTCTTCAGGGCTGTTGAGAACAGGGTGCCTGTTATAAGAGCGGCAAACACCGGGATCTCAGGATTCATAGACTCCAAAGGAAGGATACAGCGTAGAAGTGATATATTCGTTAAAGAGGTACTGACTGAAGATGTTACGATAGGAGGTCCGTCTAAAAGCTTTTATTCAAGATACGGGGATGTCTTTACATTTTTATGTATAATCGGTTCTGTATTGTTGATAGCCAATAATTTTACTTCCGGGAAGAGATAGAATTCAAGATACAGTTCAGGATCAAAGATTATAGGAACTCGTAATATTGTATGTATCTAAATTGAGCGATTCTTACTACTCATTCTTTATTCTGTCATTTCCGCTTGTCGGGAATCATTCCCCTGTCTTTAAGAAAGATTCCGGACAAGCCGGAATGACAAATTTTATTGATAGCATCTTATTACACATTAATACCCACATAATTTCCCCGACAAGTCCCAGATGAATCGGGACAGGCGGGGCAGGCCGGAAGAATCAGTCTTTTTTGTCATAAAAACATGATGGTATTAAATAAAGTATAATAGAACAATGAGCGTTGACGATAAATTTAAAGAAGATCTCAGAAATATCGAGACAAGGGTTGATGCAATCAGGGGGTATCTTTGATGTTCCCTCCCTTGAAAGCCGTATCAATGAACTGCAGAAGAAGCTAACCTCTCAGGAAGTCTGGGGGGACCCTTCAAAGTCCCAGGGACTTCTTAAAGAAAAATCAGATATTGAAAACACCCTCCAGCCGTTAACCTCGCTGTTAAAGAAGCTTTCGGACCTGCACGTCATGATCGAGCTTTCAGAAGATGAAGAAGGCGGGGTCTTTCTGGATGAGATCAGGAAGAATATGGGGGAGATCCGGGCTGAGGCCGATGAGCTTGAAATCAGGAGTATCCTATCCTCCCCGCATGATATTAACGATGCGATCATGACCGTCAATCCCGGAGCAGGTGGAGTGGAGAGCCAGGACTGGACCAGGATGCTGATGAGGATGTATATGCGCTGGGCTGAGCGAAAGGGGTTTAATGTCCAGGTAGTTGATATTCTCCCGGGTGAGGAGGGAGGGATAAAGAGCGTTACCATGACGATAGCCGGCAGTTACGCGCATGGTTATCTGAAAGGGGAAGCAGGCGTGCACAGGCTTGTCAGGATATCTCCATTTGATGCAAACAAGAGACGTCATACCTCTTTTGCCGCTGTCCTGATATACCCTGAAATCAGTGACAATATAGAGATTGAAATAAGGGACGAGGACATAAAGATGGATACCTTCAGGGCCTCCGGCGCCGGGGGTCAGCACGTTAACAAGACCGACTCGGCCGTACGGTTAACACATATTCCAACAGGTATCGTTGTCAGCTGTCAGAATGAAAGATCACAGCATAAGAACAAGGCAGTAGCGTTGAAAGTGATCATGGCCCGGTTGTACGCACTTGAGAAGCAAGAGCAGGATAAAAAGATGGAGG
>CAXMSH010000002.1:0-21766 GCA_964195875.1 Thermodesulfovibrionia bacterium | reverse complement strand
CCTGACACAGACAGGTGCTACACCGAAACATCTAGCTAGCGAACTTCAGATAGATGAGGAAGAACTCTTAAAGATTGCCCATAACTGATAGTTATTTGCGATAGCTACTTATAGCTTTACAAAATGTCTGAACACTTCTCTTAATTTCTACACCTTGTTTATAAAGGGTCCGAGCCCCCCTGCTTTCTTGCGAAAGCAAGAAGGGGGGAAGGAATTCAAGTGAAAAACAATGACGGGAAATAAAGAGATGAAAAAGAAGGTTATGAAATGCGATCCGGCTGATAAGCGCCGACAAGGCGCCAAAACTGAATCAATGAAAAAGGAATACGTTAATTATGAAAAAGTGTATCAGCGCTTTTTCAATATCTCTAATGATATGTTCTGTATCGCGGGGCTGGATGGTTACTTTAAACTCATAAATCCCGTATTAAAGAAGATGCTCGGCTATACTGAAGAAGAACTATTTGCAAAACCTTACTTTGATTTTCTCCATCCTGATGACCGGGATAAAAACATTGAAGAAGTGAAGTGTCTTGAGAAGGGCATGCCTATTATCTGTTGTGAGTACCGGTATATATGTAAGGACGGCTCTTACAGGTGGCTGGCATGGACATCTCATACAGACGTTGATGAGGGTCTGATATATGCTGTTGCCCGGGATATCACTGAGAAAAAACAGATGGAGGATGAGATAAGTTCTTTAAAAAATCATTTTCTTTCAGGGAGGCTGGAGCATAAAGAGGCATTCTCCCCTATAATTACACGCAGTAATAAAATGACGGCTATTTTCCAATATATTGAAGCGGTTGCTGAATCTCATAAACCGGTCTTTATTACCGGAGAAACAGGGGTAGGGAAAGAACTGATTGCCGGGGCAATACATAATATAAGAAATCTGAAGGGTAAACTGGTCTCCGTCAATGTTGCGGGTTTAGACGATACCATGTTTTCAGATACCCTGTTCGGCCATATGAAAGGAGCATATACAGGAGCCGATAGGGAAAGAAAGGGATTAATTTTACAGGCATCAGAGGGGAGTTTACACCTGGATGAGATAGGTGATTTAAGCGAATCATCTCAGGTTAAACTGTTGCGCCTGCTGGAAGAAAGAACATATTTCCCGCTTGGTTCTGATATGCCTGATAAAAGCGATGTGTGTATTATTGCCAGTTCCAGCAGGGATATTCAGGCACTTATTTCGGAAGGGAAATTCAGAAAGGATTTATATTATCGACTCTGTACACATCATATCCATATCCCCCCTCTTCGTGAACGGCTTGAGGATATTCCCTTATTACTCGATTTTTTTATCGGGGAAGCAGCAAAGTCTTTAAATAAGAAGAAACCGGTACTATCACGCGAACTCATTATACTTCTATCTAATTATCATTTCCCGGGAAATATTCGAGAACTCCAGGCGATGGCATATGATGCGGTTGCACAGAATAAATTGGGGGGCACTTTTCTGGACAGCTTCAAGACATTTATAAAGGATAAGGGGCTACTCACAAGCGATAAATCTTCTGTTCCGGCTCAGGGGGTGACATCAATAGCTGATTTTTTTGGACACTTTCCTACTTTAAAGGAGACGGAAGACTACATTATTTACGATGCGATGATGAGAGCTGACGGCAACCAGGGCATTGCCGCCTCTATGCTTGGCATTACCCGTCAGGCCCTGAACAGACGACTAAATAAAAAAGTCGTGGAGAAATGAGTTGAAGCAGTTGCTGCACATGCAACAATTGTTTCTCCTTTGAAAAAAGTATTATTTATATTAGGATACCAGCCATCCAGCCAGTCTGCTTCAAAAAAATGCTTCAACCCTGACTCCTCAAAAGACCAGCATAGTCTGTCTGTATCCTGTCGGTTTTTAATCAAAAAAACTGTTCTAATGCATCTTCACGTATCTGGCATGGAGATTGCTATTTAATCTGGAAGAAGAACCTTGCTGATAAGCGGGAGGTGATAGAATTGTTTGCAATAATTGTTCTTTTCATTACTGTACTGCTTTGCGTATTCTGGGTATATATTTCGAGTATGTCAAAACAGGAGATACCACGTTGCGGAGCAACATAAGTTATGAATTATGTTTAATTCCATCAAGTGTTTAAGTTGTCATTCCCGCAAGCGAAGCGCGTCGGGAATCCTTTTGAAAACAAAGAAAGATTCCGGACAAGCCGGAATGACAAAGGGGTCATCTTGATTGCAACTTGGAATAAGGAAGAAGGCAAATGAAGATATTATTTACCGTATTAATCGTTATTTTTTTCATATTTAACGGGCTGTTGCCTGTAAGAGCTGAAGCTGAAGATTTTAGCAAAGCAGAGGAAAATCGCAGAATGGGACATCTATTAGATCTTTATATGACCGAATCGTTTGTTATGCTTAGAGACAGCAGCTTATCTGAAAAAATTACAGAGGTAGTTGATAAAATCTCGGATACTGCCTGGATGTTAGATTATAATGTCCGCTTACGATTAGTAAATGATAAATTGCCTGTCATATCGTCTGTTCCCGGATATATATATGTTAGCAGTGGGATGCTTGACATTATTGACGGAGAGTCTGAACTTGCTTATGTTATTGCGCATGCAATTGCTCACGCGATAGAGAAAGATCAACATCAAACATATAGTTATGCTTTGCGGAATGATCGACTAGAGCAATTAATAGGCCAAATTATGCCTCTTCTGGTCTTCTCCGGAGTTGGGGGAGCAGCTATTGCAGGGGCAGGAATGACTGCTGCCTCAGCGTCTGCGATAGAAAGTATTGTAGTGATAGAATCCGGAGTTTATTCGATAACATCACTTTCTAACGCGTTAACATCTAACGATATTCATAAGAATGAAAATACCCACAATCTGCTTATCCCATATCTGAATTTGCCGGACATAAAACAAAGTTTATGTGTAATGGTTTTTCTGAATGATCTATACAGGGGATATGGAGAAAAAGAGGAGATACAGGCGGATAACCTGGCTATCAGTTTTCTTTATAAGGCAGGATATGATCCTGACGTAATAATTACGGTTTTAAGAAAATTCATTGATTTAAGAAATGATAACATCACCGGTGAGTATATATATCATCAATCAGCAGCTCGTCCGGGGTTAGAAAAGAGGATAGAAAATGCAGCTCATGTTCTTAAAAATTATAAATAGAATATTTCTCATATGCTTAATACTGAGCCTGCCATTGAGCGTATTAGCGAAAACAGATATGGAATTTCCTTACCATTTAGAGAAAACGGTTGAGAAAGAGAAGATATATGAGTATGCATTTGAAGACATCTGGGAAACAGCTTTGATATTAATTAAAGAAACGGAAGAAATCAGGTTGAGAAGCTTCAGGGAAGCAGGGTTGAATTCAGTCAAAGCTAATATAAATACTGATAAGAGTTCGGGCCTAATAACATTCTATTTAACTCATAAAGGGAAAAAAGGAATTTTCTCAGACAACAAGCCTTTATTCTTCTACCAGTCCATCTTGTTAAAAACTGTTGAAAAAAATATAACGCGTGTTCATTTTCATGAAATTAATTTTTTATCTTTTGATCAATACGTCTTTCATGGCGAACAACTTGCCCGATATATAGACTTCACTCCTTCAGAAAAAAACATTCTTGAGGAAATCCTAATCAGATTAATGGAGAGAGGACTTGAAACCCAATAGCTATATTCTCATTGCCTGTATAGCATGTTTTATTATTTTCACAAGATGCGCGACGATTAATCCTTTGTCTGATCACTACGAAAATAATTTTACTCATTTTGAGGCCTCTGAGCAGGAATTGATAAAATCTTCATCCATAAAAAAGACATTTCATGAGTCATTTGATGAAGTATGGGACGATGCGTTATATATTCTTGCTCAACACGCTATTATTATTGATGCTTCTAAAGAATCCGGCATTATAACTTATCTAAGTTTAGACGGAGTATATTTTGGCGATGTATCCTTGGAGAAAAGGTATTACTTCTGGGAATTCCCTTTTACTGCATTCATAGATGAGGGAAATCAGGGTATCACCGTGTTTGTTTATCCAATCAGGAATATTTATGATGAAAAAGATAAAAGAAAGAACTGGTGGAAAATCGTTGATGCAGGATTTAACCAAAAGGGAGAAGAATTTCTCCAAAGGCTTTCAACTCAGTTGACGGTTCAGGAGCAGTGGCAATGGCTACGGAATTAAATTGAAAAAATGGGAATGTGTCTCTATTAATTAATAAGGAGGTCAACATATTATTATTAAACGGATTGTGAAGGCTATCATACGTGGGTGGTTAACGCTGGGGGTTACTGGTCTTGTGTTATGTTTCATTATATTATTCTGCTTTTCTGCAGAGTCGTTTGCTGGCCCCGGGATGGGGATGAAATTCAATCATAAAGGAACCAATTATCACCCTGTTATGCATCCGCCGCCAATGCCTCCTGGATTTTCTTATAAATGGGTTGGCAATGAATTAATCCATCGTTTCAACGATGATGGATTGGATATCGAGGGGGTAAAACCAGCTGCAGAGAGTGATAAAGTGAAACTGCCTGCCAGAGCGAATGAGATTATATGCTTCTCTCTTTCTTCAGCTGGAGAAGATATTAATGGCCATATCTTCACTTTTGAAGAAAAAGAAGATCTTGCGAAAGTCAAAGAAGATTTCCTTAAGATGAAGGAAAGAAACGAAATTTGTACCTGGTTTCACAAAAGATAACATTTCTGGGAATATGCCGGAAGACGAAGTGAGACACTATCGAAGTTCCTTACATGATTTATGCATTCGACCAATAATGAGGTAAGATACGCGTGGAGGGCGGGAGATATTCTCCAGCCCTCTGTGCGCAGTGATGTTTCCGTTAGTCGATCTTCCTGAATAACTCTTTTTTTGCTTTGCAGACAGGGCATTGATCCGGAGCTTCCCCTTCCGCGGTATACCCGCAGATATCGCAGACATAGTAATCAAACTCCTCATTACTGCCGAGGTTGTCAAGCGCCTTTTGGTAGAGCGCTGCGTGTATTTTTTCAACTTCATTGGCAAAATTAAAGCTTCTTAAAGCCCCTTTGTTCCCCTCTTCTTCCGCGTCCTTTATCATCTGTGGGTACATGGTCTGGAACTCATGAGACTCACCATTCACGGCCTCTTCAAGGTTCTCTTTTGTGCTCTTTATTCCATCAAGCTGTTTGAGATGATTGTGCGCGTGCACGGTTTCAGCCTCGGCAGCGACCCTGAACAGCTTTGCGACCTGTTTGTAGCCTTCCTTGTCCGCCTTCTTCGCGAAGGCAAGATACTTTCTGTTTGCCTGTGATTCACCGGCAAATGCGTCCCCAAGATTCTGTTCTGTCTTTGACATTGATTCATCCCCCTTGATTAGTTGTTGTTTAACCTATTCTTTCAAAAGCGTTCTTTATAGCACCGCATTTCGGGCACTTCCAGTCATCGGGCAGATAATTAAAAGGATTACCTTATTTTGTATCATTATACAGCCACTTACACATTGCACAGCGCCATACCGTCCCGTCTTCCCTGTCACCATGTTTTTCAACCACTTCCCATCCCTTTGCTATCCAGTCACTTATTGGAGGCGGAATATAGCCTGAATATATCTCCTTGTCCCTGGCATCTTCAACCTCAACCGTGACGGTTGTTCCATTATTTCTTACTGTATATCCCCAGTTATAATTATTCTTTGTATCAGGGGCTGTCATCTTTGCCTTTAACTCGATATCAGGGCCTCTTTTCTTCACCTTTGACCATGAGTGACAGCACTTTAGTACGGATGTGCAGCCGCACTTTCCTGAAAGCAGTTTAATGCCGTCAACCATGAGACCGCCGGGGATCTTCTCTGTATTTATCTCCATATAAAAAACTCCTTTAATCTACCGGTCCGTCTAATCAAGTGTCTGAATGAAAGTTTGAATAATTAAATGCGTTGAGATAATAAAAGGATACTGTCAAGAAATTTTCTTTTGCGACTAACCGCCTTTCAGCATCCTGAGTTCTTACCGCATGAACCTCTCTAATGTTTCTTGTTGAACTATTTTGTGTTTATGCGGTTATAATGCAGTTCCTCTGAGAAGGTAAAGGATTCAAAGAGTTATTTATCTTCAGCCTCAATGCAGGTCTATATCTTTACAGGTTTGCAGAGTTCCGTCCTTTTAGCAGCAGTACGTCCGCAACCATCACATACAAAAGAAATTTTTTCAGCCTTGGGCTTGCAAACATGACGGGGATTATCCGTAACATTTCCACAGTAGTCACACTTGTATGCCATATCAACAATCACAGGAGTGCACAGATGCCCCTTTGGGGTCGTAACAATGCCGCATGTTGAACACATATGTTTTACCTTTGTGGAATACTTTTTCTTTGACATTATAATTCCTCTCCTTTTTAAAATGGTCCAGAATTTACAGAGCATCCCGGCCTTTAGTCAGGCTGCTTCCTGTTCATGAGCTTTTCTCCATCCATCCTTCCTTAAGCGTGACATTCTCTTTATGGACCAGCTCTTTATTTCTTTAAAGTATTTTTTTGGGTCTTCCTTTGCCAGCTTTGCAAGAGCCTGTCTCTCTTTTTCGCTGTCAATATGGTCACCCGGATATACTCCACGCCATGTTGCAAACCCACTATCAAACAGGGTGTCAGGTAAAAGGTTTTCAGTGACTATATGAGGGAGTTTTTTCCTGTAGAGTCTGACAATATCCATATCATAAAGTATTATCCAACCGTTATCTTCTATCATGCTTACATAATCTATTGCGATCTTTCGGGAACAGTCGGGACAGTACAGGGTCTTGACGACCGAACGAGGCAATATTTCATCTTTAAAGATGAAGCTTGCGTCCCTTTTCCCGCATTTACATACTATCTTGTGTTCCATACACATTTTCCAATATCCTCCTGAAATTTATAAAAACATACACGCATTACAGGGCTCTTCTTTGTGGAATGTTCTTGTCATCCATACCACGGACATTTTTCTGAATTTTTACTCCTGCAATTCATGTAATTATACAGAACATCTCCTGCCAGGCAGTTCTTTTATAAGTTTAGATGCAAGTCAGAAGAATGATTCTTATTAAATAAATATTACAATAATAATCATCTTTTGTCAACCCGGTTAATTTTAGTATGTTTGGTGACTGTTTGTCATTCCGGCTTGTCCGGGGTTTGCGGGAATGACAATTCAATTAGTTTTTTTACCAATAAGTGAGGGATTAAGTGAAGCATCATGGTTTATTCTTTCATTTTTTTTTAATAGTATTGTAAAATTATGAATGGAGCAAACAAAAATATTATTCTATGTTTTTTTAATTTTTCTCATCTCCCTGGCAGCGGGATGTGAAGAAAAAACAAATCCTGTTTCAAAGTATGGTGATAGCGTGATAGGTGCTTATGAGCGCAGTTCGATAACAGCTAATCAGTCAACACTGCAAGGCATTAAGGATGCCATCAGGGCCTATCATATCCTTAATGGTAAATATCCCGCTTCACTTGAAGAGATTCAGAAGTTAATGGGCTCCCGTATTGACACCGGCTTATATCAATACGATCCTGAGAGCGGGGAAATAACTCTTCTTTAATGAATTGCATTCCGGCCTTTTTATTATTCCCCTTATATGTATACGATGCGTTCTGTTTCATATAGCCATTAATTATAATACCGGGCCTTCCGGGTGTTTTTTACCGGAAACGGTTTAGCTGAAAAAGGATGTATGCGAGAAAAGAGAAAGAAGAAGATCAGGCCAGTGAAAACAAGGAGGGTTTCTTTCCCATCTGATGAGAAGGTTATCTCATGGCTACCTCTGCTTATGGACGCCTATTTCATTGTTGAAAAGGGGGTGGCCGGGGCCATCGAGTCGGAACAGGGAAAGGGGAGAAGACTTGCCTGCCATAAGGGCTGTTCTTACTGCTGTAGTCTCAGTGATATCCCGGTGTATCCACTGGAACTTATGGGGCTCTCGTGGTATGCCGCGGAGAAGATCATAGGTTCCCCGAGGGAAACACTCATCAGGCAGTTGTATTCCCATCACAGGAATGATCCCTGTCCGTTTCTTATTAACGGGGAATGCTCGATCCATCTTATGAGGCCCATGGCCTGCAGGCAGTTCAATGTCTTTCAAAAGCTCTGTTCAGAGGGGGAAGATCCGTATTACACAAGACCTGAAGATCTTCTGCCGCCTGTTAAGAGGCACGTGGATCAGGCTTTTTTTATTATGCTCCCTTTTCATGGGGTGGAAAAGGAATCCGAAAGGATACGGGCGGTTGAGAGCGGAGCCATGCACAGGTTCGTCAAGAACATGCCGGAGTGTAACTGGAAGATGCTGGCCCAAAGGATGCAGGATTTTGATTTAAAAAAAACCACCGGAAAGGTTCAGTAACTGCTCCTGTATCCAAATCCAACGGCATGTATTTCTTAGCGAGGACAATGCGAAATATTTAGATATTAATGATCTCTTTCCTGACTTGCTATGTCGTGAATTATGAGAAACTCTGATGATATATCACTTGGAGGTAACCTCTTCAATAGCCTCTGAGGTTATCTGAATAAGTCTTTTTAACTCCTGCCGGGAGATATTCAGAGGCGGCATCAGGACAATGACATTACCCAGAGGTCTGATGATAAGTCCTTTTTCTCTCGCCCTGTTGCAGACACGTATACCTATCTTTTCTTCAAGGTTGTAAGGCTTCCTGCTCTCCTTGTCCTTAACAAGCTCGATTCCAACCATAAAACCCTTCTGTCTGATATCGCCGACATTAGGGAATTTAATCATTTCAGCAAGTTCCTTCTTCAGCAGATTAGTTTTATTTCGCATCTTATAAAGGGTCTTTTCTTTACTGAAGAGTTTGAGGT
The DNA here is from genome assembly GCA_964195875.1 of Thermodesulfovibrionia bacterium. Taxonomy (GTDB): domain Bacteria; phylum Nitrospirota; class Thermodesulfovibrionia; order UBA6902; family UBA6902; genus CAXMSH01. The sequence continues at coordinate 12,916 of CAXMSH010000002.1, read as the reverse complement.
TTGCGATAGCGGCAGCACAGGCGAGCTGGTTGCCGGAATAGGTGTGACCGTGAAAAAAAGCCTTAAGATCACTATACTTACCAAGAAAAGCTTTATATATTTTCTCAGTCGTCAACGTCGCGGCAAGAGGCAGATATCCCCCTGTAACACCCTTTGCCAGACAGAGTATATCAGGGCTGATATCTTCATGTTCACAGGCAAACATCTTTCCTGTTCTTCCAAAACCTGTTGCTACCTCGTCCGCTATCATAAGTATACGGTGCTTTTCACAGAGTCTTCTGACTCCCTTTAGATACCCGGGCGGGGAGACTATCATGCCTCCCGCTCCCTGAACAACAGGTTCAATAATCAGGCCTGCGATCTTCTCGTGATATTTCCTTATTATAGATTCCATCTTTTTCAGACAAGACAGCCTGCAGGATGGATACTTTTTGCCGAGTTCACATCTGTAACAGTAAGGCGCGGGTGCTCTGTAAGATTTGAACAGCAAAGGAGAAAAGGTTTTGTGGAATAGATCGATACCCCCGACACTGACAGCCCCGACAGTATCACCATGATACGCGTGATTAAGTGATAGAAATCTTTTTTTCTCTTTAATTCCCCTGTGCTGCCAGTACTGAAATGCTATCTTCAACCCTATCTCTACAGCGGTTGAGCCGTTGTCGGAGTAAAAAACCCTTGAAAGACCTTCAGGAGCAATATTAACGAGTTTTTCGGAGAGCTCTATGGCGGGCGGGTGAGTAAGTCCAAGTAGAGTCGAGTGACTTATCCTGTCAACCTGTTCCTTTATTGCCCGGTTGATCTCTTCCTTTCCGTGACCATGGACCGTCACCCATATGGAGGAGACCCCGTCAATATACCACCTGCCAAGTATATCTTTGAGAAAGGATCCTTTTCCCTCTGTGATTATTACAGGTGACTCACCATACCACTCCTTCATCTGGGTGAATGGATGCCAGAGACAGCTTTTATCAAGCTTTTCAAGGTGCTTTTTTCTGGATTGGATTGTCATAGTACTTTTTTGCCACTGACTTTCACTGACTAAACAACAAAAAATTATAAGAAAAAATATTATATTTAGTCTTTAATTATTATTTCCTGATCTTTAACAACTATTTCTGTAAGTCTGTGTAAGTCTGTGGCTAAAATATCATTCTGTGCCGTAAAAGTCAAAACCATGGACTGCTTCATAATATATTCATGGTTTACCTTTATCTTTAAAGAAGATGTGTTAAAATAAAAAAATATTTTCCCCGGGGGTATTGCTCATAATGAGAAAGACGGTACTTATTGTCATAATAGCATTGCTTTTTGGCTACCTGATAGGAGGCGGACTTGACAGGTTTAATCCTGAAGAGAGAACCCCCCCTTATACTTATGTGTTTCAGACCCCTTCAGGAGTTAAGGAAGGCGCGGCTTTTTCTGACATAGCCAGGGTTATAACTCCGACTGTTGTAAATATCTCAACATCAAAGATTATCCAAAGAAAGGTCTCCCCTTTCTCTCAATTTTTCGACAATCCTTTCGGAGACATTTTCGAGCCTTTTGAAATACCAAGAAAATGGAAGGAGCAGAGTCTTGGATCCGGGGTTATTATATCGGATGACGGATACATAATAACCAATTACCATGTTGTTGAAAAAGCGGATGAAATACAGGTTACCTTATTCGATAAGCGGGTTTACAGCGGGAAGATCATAGGCTCAGACCCGAAGACCGATATCGCCGTGATAAAGATATCTGCCGGCAACCTGCCCGCAATACAATGGGGAGACGCTGACAAACTGCAGGTCGGTGAATTTGTTCTTGCTTTTGGAAGCTCTTTTGGTTTGAGCAATACTGTTACACTTGGTATAGTTAGCGCGCTTGGCAGGGCAAATGTCGGTATCGCCGAATATGAGGATTTTATCCAGACTGATGCGGCAATTAATCCTGGCAATTCCGGAGGGCCGCTTGTCAACATAAAAGGGGAGCTTATCGGTATAAATACAGCTATATTTTCAAGAACCGGCGGGTATCAGGGTATTGGTTTCGCGGTACCGAGCAATATGGCCAGATCTGTTATGAAGCAGCTTCTAAAGGAGGGAAAAGTTATAAGGGGATGGCTTGGAGTTACGATTCAGGACGTTTCCCAGGGACTTGCAAAGGAATTTGGCCTGAGTGAATTAACCGGAGTACTCGTAACGGACGTTTCCCCCGGCAGTCCGGCTGAAGAAGCCGGAATGAAGAGAGGTGATGTAATCCTTGAAATCGATGGCAGGGAGGTGAGTAACGTTGTATCTTTAAGGAATATGGTTGCTCAGAGCGTTATTGGGAGCAGATTGAAGCTGAAGACCTCAAGGGACGGGAAGGAGATCATTCTTTACGCGGTTATTGTGGAACTGCCTCAGGAGATTGCCGAAGTTGTACTGGAAGAACCTGAAGATGAGGTTAGAGAAGAGAATGAGCTGGCGGGCTTCAGGGTTATGGAATTTACAAGCGAGATAGCCAAACAGCTTCGACTTTCGAGAAAAGAGATAGGTGTAATAGTAGTTGGAGTTGTTCCCGGAAGCGCTGCGGATGAGGCGGGGATTAAGAAAGGTGACGTGATTCAGGAGATAAACAAGCAGAAGGTGACAGATTTAAAAGACTTTAACAGAATAGTTTCTCATGTAAGGGATGGTGAAACGTTTTTGATTTTTATTAACAGAAGCGGGAAAAAATTCTATGTGCCTTTTAAAATATATTAAAAGAAGAAAGAGGTGAGATAATGTTTTACAGGATTGCATTCCTTCTTGTTTTTATGGCTGGCGGCTATGCCCTTGGCATAAAAGAGGGTTTAACTTACGAAGGTGTCTCATGGGGCGCGGGCGTCGGAATTTTTGCTCTTATAGTAGATTATGTTTTTGACAGGATCGGTGCCGGGTCAGTGATTGGGGCTCTGGCAGGCATGTCGGCGGGTATTTTATTTGCCAAACTGTTCTTTTACCCCTTACAGACGTTTTTTGGAAATATTGAGGGCTCTTATGTTTCAGTAATCTTTAATATGCTTTTTGGTTACAGCGGATTACTTCTCGGTTTCAAGGCTGGCAGGAATGTCACCCTGCCCGGCATTATTCAGATATTCAAGAGTAAAGTCGAAGAGGAGAACATAAAGATTCTTGATACAAGTGTAATTATAGATGGCAGGATTACTGATGTATGTGAGGTTGGTTTCATGGAAGGCACCTTTGTTCTGCCGCAGTTTATTCTTCAGGAACTTCAGAATATAGCGGACTCTTCCGATTCTTTGAGAAAAGCTCGAGGGAGAAGAGGTCTTGAAGTTCTGCAGAAGATTCAGAAGATGTCGAATATTACTGTAAGGATTATTGATGAGGACTTTCCTAAAATTAAGGAAGTGGACTCCAAGCTTGTAGCGCTTGCGCGGCTTCTGGGGGGTAAGATAATAACCAATGACTTTAATCTTAGCAAGGTTGCGCAGCTCCAGGGGGTGAAGGTCCTTAATTTTAATGAGCTTGCAAATTCTCTGAAACCCATAGTCCTGCCGGGTGAGAGCATGAATATTTTTATAGTAAAGGAAGGGAAGGAATCTAACCAGGGAGTGGGCTATCTTGATGACGGAACAATGGTCGTTGTCGATAATGCAAGGAAGCTTATTAACAGGAATATAAAGGCGGTTGTCACAAGCGTATTACAGACAACGGCGGGAAGAATGATATTTGCTAAGCTCGGGGAAGATGCGTAGAGAGAAGAACTTAAAGCGATCCTAAACTGATCCTTATGAAATTAATCGCGATTGTTCCAGCCGCAGGGCTCGGTAAGAGGTTTAATGCATCTGTCAAAAAGACCATGGTAAAGGTTAAAGGATCCCCTCTTTTGATCTATACCCTCATGCGCTTGAACAGGTCAAAGCTGGTATCTGAGATAATACCTGTTATTAATGAGGAGGACATGGAAGAATGGATCGGTATCATCGACGGCAGTAAGATAAGTAAGGTAAAGAAGATTGTCCCGGGAGGCAAAGATAGGCAGGACTCTGTATTTAATGCTCTTAGACTCCTGAAAGAAGAGGACCTTGTCCTTATACATGATGGGGTGAGACCGGTATTCCCTGTTGGACTTATTGATATGCTTGTTAATGGGATTAATGGTTTTGACGGTATCGCCCCAGGTATTCCGGTCAGGGAGACGATAAAGACCGTCGGCGCTGACGGTATTGTCGTAAATACCGCAAACCGTGATAAATTCTGGACTGTGCAGACCCCACAGGTTTTTCCACTTGAGGTGTTAAAGAAGGCATACGAAAGCGCTTACACAGAGGGATTCTACGCAACGGATGACGCGGCACTTGTTGAGAGGTTAGGGGGGAAGGTAAAGATAATCGAGGGAAGTCCTTTCAATATTAAGGTCACTACACCTGAAGATCTTGATATTGTAGAATATTTGCTTGACAAGAACGATATTGGATTAAATTGAGATGAATGAATCAGTCATGAGAATCGGTTCAGGTTTTGACTCACACAGGCTTGTTGAAGGCAGGAAGCTTATAATAGGCGGGGTTGAGATACCTTTTGATAAGGGGCTTTCCGGTCACTCTGATGCCGATGTGCTGTGTCATGCTTTAATTGACTCGATTATCGGTGCTATGGGTCTTGGCGACATAGGGGTTCATTTTCCTGATACGGATGTCAGGTGGAAGGATGCATCGAGCATAGAACTTCTTTCAATGACCCTGAAAATGATGAGAAAAAAAAGTTATGAAATATTATGGGTTGACTCAACAATTATTGCTGAGAGGCCTAAACTTCAAGACTTTACCGCAAGGATGAAAGAGAATATCTCTGTTGCCGGGATTCCGTTGAATTTGATCAACATAAAGGTCAAGACAAACGAGGGGATGGGTTTCATCGGCAGGGGTGAGGGGATAGCGGCCCAGGTGGTCTGCCTGTTAGGGGTAATGAAATAAAAATAAATCTGTAACTTGATAGCATAGAAATTTCCATTTTTCTAACAGGATTTTTGAGCCACGAATTTACACAAATAACAAAATAAAGACTTTCTGACAGGATTAACAGGTCGAAGCGACTCTCAGGTCGAAGCGACTCTCAGGTCGAAACGACTAAACTTCGACTCGTATCGAGATACAGAAGATTTTTCTTTTTCTATCTTTTAATTTATACTGAACATCCTTTATAACCTGTCTAAAAAGTCCCGCAGAAAGCGGTTAAGTTTTAAAACATCTGTCAAATCAGGAGGGTTATCATGAAAAATAGAGGCGTTGTACTGGCGGTGATAATAGCGATTGCTCTTATGGCGGTTTTTTTTCTGCCCGGCAAAAAATCGTATAGGGAGCTTGCAGTTGTAGGCAAGCATGCCCAGGATTTTACACTCAATGATTCGGACGGAAATACGTGGAAGCTCTCGGATCTTAAGGGGAAGGTCGTATTTATTAATTTCTGGGCGACATGGTGTGTTACATGCAAGGCAGAGCAGGCTGACAAGTCAAAGCTCTATAAGATGATACAGGGAGAGCCTTTCCAGATGCTGGGGGTACTCTTCAGGGACGATCCAGAAAATCTGCCGGGCTATCTCAGGAAAATTAATGTCAGCGCACCAACATTGATCGACCCTGATAATGACCTTGCGAAGCTGTATGGTATTACGGGGGTGCCTGAAACCTTTATCCTGGATAAAGAGGGTATCTTGAGGGAGAGAATCATTGGTCCTAGGGAATGGGGGGACACTGAAACCATGGCGTTAATTAAAAAGTGGTTATAAAGAGGTACAACGAACTGAAGAGTATCGCTTTCTCTTCAGGAGCCTCTGTTTTCGGGGTCGGCGATATTGATGACCTGAGATCTTATTTTGACTTCCTGCCGGTTGACCAGACTGAAGGACTGATCAGTGGGATCTCTATAGGGGTAAGGGTCTCTTATCCGGTACTGAAAGGTATAATAAATGTCCCGACTCGCCATTACCTTCATCACTACAAGATGCTTAACCATCTTCTTGACCAGACTTCTCTCAGGATATCGCTTGCCATTCAGAATGAGGGATACAATGCCATGCCGATACCCGCTAGTCAGATAGTGGACTGGCAGAAACAGACTGCCCACCTTTCACACAAAATGATAGCTTTGAGGGCCGGAACGGGCTGGATAGGCAGGAACAACCTGCTGGTACATCCGGAATACGGCTCAAGGATAAGGATCGCGACTGTTCTTACAGACATACCCCTTAAGACCGACACCCCTTATGAAGGCGGCTGTGGCGAATGCAGAAAATGCATATCTGTATGTCCGGTCTCTGCAATTGGCGATACACACGAGGAATGGGACAGGATAGCCTGCCTTGAGAAGCTGAAATACTTTTCAAAGACCTATAATATTGGCCAGTATATATGCGGCCTTTGCGTGAAGGTTTGCAGGCCTTAGTCTTAGCCACAAATGTACACGAATATACACAAATAACAAAAAAAAGACTTCTCTGACAGGATTAACAGGATATATTAAAATGTTAATATAAAAAATTCCTCTGTCCGTCATTCCCGACTCCGATCGGGAATCCAGTCATTAAATAATTTCTCTAGTTCCCCGCTCCCTGCATACAGCCTGCTGGGACAAGCTTCGCGGGCATGACAACAATAGCGATTCTTTAGATACTTTTACAAGAGGCTCATACTAATAAATAAATTGTGAAAGAGAAAGACTTTACACCAACACCTGTTAAGTTGTTTGTCGGGATGTTCTCTCCGCAGACGTCCCTGTTTGAAGAGATTCAGAAGGTACTGGAAGGCATGTACGGCCCGGTTGATATGGAGAGCCCTGTATGGCCGTGGGAACATACGGACTATTACACAGAAGAAATGGGAAGCGGCTTAAAGAGGAAATTTATTTTTTTTGGGCGGTTAATAGAACCGGAGATTATATCGGATATTAAGCTGAAGACTGTCGAACTTGAAAAGGAATACCTGAACGAAGACGGCGGGAGAAGAATAAATATAGATCCCGGATATATGGACTCAGCAAGGGTGGCACTGGTTTCAACGGACGATTACTCCCACAGGGTATACATCGGTAAGGGCATTTACGGAGAAGTTACGCTCATATATTCCGGCAGCGATTACAGAATACTTCCCTATACCTATCCTGATTTCCGCAAAAGGGAATACCACGATATCTTTAAAAAGGCGAGAATGCTGTACCAGAGGGAGTTGAAAGAGAGAGGTTAAATATGCGGGCTAAGTGGATAAATATTCCCGCACATTTTATAATACCAGTCTTGCAACTAACAAAAAGAATCTCACCACAGAGGGCACAGAGAAAAGCTCTGTTTTCTCCAGACGAGCCTTGCCTGTCCGGCAGGCAAGGATGTAGTAAAAGCATTAGAAGCAATGAATAAAATATATATAACTCAATTATTAACCTATTTAATGGCAATGAAGACAGGATAAAACGGTTAATAATTTAGGAGGACACAGAGGGGAGTAAAGAATATTTTTCTTAACTTTTTTGATTTTTATTATTATCTCTGTGTGCTCTGTGGTTAGTCTTGACAATAAACCAATTAACTGGAGGAGGAAATATGAAACTGGTAACTGTTTTACTGGCTGTTTTTTTAATGCTAAGCCCTGTATATGCTGAAGAAGATTCTGTATTAAAGACTGAGAAGGACAAAATTAGTTACACCATTGGAGTGGATATAGGCAAAAAGCTGAAGAAACAACCTATTGAACTTAATCCTGATTTAATTGCAAGGGGAATTAAGGATTCATTAACAGACGGCAAACTTTTGTTGACCGAGCAGGAAATTAATGACAGTATGACGGCACTCCAAAAAGAGTTGGCAGAAAAACAGATGGCTCTTGTCAAAGAGGCCGGCGAGAAGAATAAGATAGAAGGTGAAGCATATCTTGCTGAAAACATGAAAAAAGAGGGAGTGGTCACCACTCCAAGCGGTTTGCAATATAAAATTATTACAGAAGGCGCTGGAAAGACCCCGAAATTAACCGATACAGTCACTGTGCACTACCTTGGGGTATTGGTTGACGGAACGGAGTTCGATAGCTCATACCGTCGCGGACAGCCTGCAACCTTCGCGGTAAATGGTGTAATAAGTGGTTGGACCGAAGCGCTTCAGCTTATGAAGGAAGGGGCAAAGTGGCAACTCTTCATACCCTCAAACCTTGCCTATGGCGAACGGAATACCGGAGGTAAAATTGGTCCGAACTCAACCCTGATTTTCGAAGTAGAGCTTATCTCTGTAGAAGATAAAGCCGCTGAATAAATATGGACTCAGTCCGGATGTTTCATGAAACATCCGGACTGATGACTTTAAATAATAACAAGATTGTCCCTGTTGATAACCTCATCGGAGTATTTAAACCCAAGGATCCTCTCTATCTCAGACGTATTTCTACCCTTGATCTTTATAAGGTCTGTTGAGGAATAGTTTGTCAGTCCTTTTGCGAACTTCTGGCCTTTACTATTGATACAGCTTATGGCGTCGCCTACATCAAAATGACCCTCAACATCAACGATCCCTGACGGCAAAAGGCTCCTGCCTCTATCTGTAAGCGCCTTGACAGCGCCGTCATCAAGTATCACCTTGCCCTTTGATCTGATACCGTAGGCAATCCATCCTTTCCTTGAGGATAGCTTAACCTCTTTTGGCTCAAAATACGTTCCTGCCTTTTTACCTTCAAGTAAGCGTCTCAGCAGACCCTTTCTTTTGCCGCTCATTATGACGACAGGAATTCCGTGCCCGGTGGCTTGCCTGGCAGCAAGGAGCTTTGAATACATCCCTCCCGTGCTGATATCGCTCACTTTTCCGGAGGCCTTCTTTTCAATGGCCGGAGTGATCTCTTTTACGTAATCAATAAATTCAGCACCTGACACCCCCGGGTCCTTTGAATAAAGTCCCTTAACATCGGAGAGTATAACGAGCATATCAGCCTCGATAAGGCCCGCGGAGAGTGCCGCAAGCATGTCGTTATCGCCGAACTTTATCTCGTCAACCGCAACAGGGTCGTTCTCGTTTATCACGGGGATGATCTTCCTGTCTATCAGCGTTAGCAGTGTATTCTTTGCGTTAATATACCTTACGCGGTCGGTGATAACGTCCCTTGTAAGGAGTATCTGTGCTACCTTTCTGTTAAACCCCGCGAAACTGTTTTCATATGCCCACATAAGGCTTGACTGCCCGATCGCCGCCGCCGCCTGTTTCAGCTTTATATCTTTTGGTTTAACCTTTAGCCCGAGTTTCTTCAGGCCGGCGGCAATTGCGCCTGAGGATACTATAACGACCTCCGCCCCCATATCAATTATTTCAGATATATCCGCTGCTATAACCTTCATTCTGGCTGTATTAAGCCCCTTATCGGCTGAAGCAAGGATATTACTGCCTATCTTTATTACGAGACGTTTCATTTTATATTATTGACAGTCAACAGGCTGTTGAAAAAGTCCTTTGTGTTAGTAGCAGTTGTCATGCCCGCGGAGGCGGGTATCCAGCAATCTATTGAAAAAACTGGATTCCCGTTTTCACGGGAATGACGGCAAAAGGTTAAAAGCATATTGATCTTCCCTTTGGTAAAACCACAGGGAATCTAATGCAATGACTTTTATTATTACATTCGCTCTTTAGACCCCGTTGCAGCCAGAAGAATGCGCTTCTAAGCGAGACCACGTGGAATACACTCGCTTTCCATTTAAATAAGTTTTTCAACAGCCTGTTAACAGATGACATTGAACAGATGAAGGATAAATCCTCTTTCTGTCAGCTGTGAACCATCAGTTATGTTTATGTTCTTCGACTTTTTTACCCAGGTAGTTTATCAGACTCTTAACTCCTTCTCCCGTGACAGCACAAACAGGGAAGAAATCATAATCTCTATCTTTACAGTATTGTGCAAGACTGTCAAGCCTCTTCCCGTCTCCCCTGATATCAAGTTTTGTGCCGGCTATGGCCTGGGGCTTATTTATCAGTTCAGGACTGTATAGTGAAAGCTCACTGTTTATCTTCTCCAAATCCTCTACCGGATCGCTTATGGAGATCTCCGATATATCTATCATATGAAGCAGTATGGATGTCCTCTCAACATGCCTCAGGAACTGAGATCCAAGCCCTGTTCCCTTATGAGCGCCTTCTATAAGGCCCGGAATGTCAGCAACGACATAATTCTTAAACTCGGTATATTTTACAACTCCAAGCACAGGGGAGAGGGTGGTAAAGGGGTAGTCCGCTATCTTGGGCTTTGCGGAAGATATAACCGAGATCAGTGTTGACTTGCCGGCGTTTGGAAGTCCTATTAAGCCGACATCAGCAAGGAGCTTTAATTCCAGTATCAACTTTCTCTCATCCCCCGGTTCTCCGGGCTGTGCAAACTTTGGGGCCTGATTTGTTGAACTTTTAAAGTGCGTGTTACCGACTCCGCCCCTTCCCCCTTTTGCCGATATATATTTCTGGTCTTCCTTTATCAGGTCTTCAAGTATCTCCCCGGTCTCCTCATCCTTCACGATAGTACCTTCAGGGATGGGAATTATCAGGTCTCTGCCGTCTTTTCCGTGCATATCCTTTCCCATCCCGTGCTCTCCTTTTTCGGCCCTGTACTGCTGCTGGTACCTTATATCCAGCAGGGTATTAATATCTCTGACCGCCTTCAGGATTACATGTCCGCCCCTTCCTCCGTCCCCCCCGTTAGGGCCCCCCATTGGGACGTACTTCTCCCGTCGGAAGCTTACACAGCCCTTGCCTCCATCTCCTGCCTTAACATATACATTGACCTGGTCAATAAATTTCATTCTTTAATAATACACTATTTTTTTGCCACAGACTCACACAGACTAAAGCAAAAAGCTGAGAAGTGAAAAAAAGGAAAAAGATTAGGATTAAACAACTATTATTGCGACAGATCCTCACTGACTAAAAATAGAAAACAAAATAACAGAATGAGGAAGGACTGAATTGCTTGTTTGTTCAGTTTTTAACTCTATTTGAGTAAGTGTAAGTCAGTGGCTGAGAAATAAAAAAGACGGGGGAAGCCCCGCCTTATGTAAAGAAATATCAGAAATGTAATGATAATATTAAGCCTGTGCTACCGGGTAAACGCTTATCTTCTGCCTGGTCCTGTCTTTACGTTCAAAAGTTACAACCCCGCTGATCCTGGCATAAAGAGTGTCATCACTTCCCTTGCCGACATTGGTCCCGGGATGGAACTTTGTGCCCCTCTGTCTGACAAGTATATTGCCGGCCTTTACAACCTGTCCCCCGTACCTTTTTACGCCCAGACGCTTTGATTGGCTATCACGGCCGTTCCTTGAACTGCCGACACCTTTTTTATGAGCCATCTTTTATCTCCTCTGATGCTTTGCTGAGGCTTATACTTTTTATCTTTACAGCGGTAAAAGGCTGTCTATGTCCCCTCAGGCTCCTGAAGCCCTTCCTCGGCTTCTGCTTGAATACCAGCACCTTTTTTGCCTTGCCGTTATCAACAACATCGGCCGAAACTTTGGCTGACTTAATGAATGGATCACCGTATGTCGCCTTTTCCCCGTCAGACACCATGAGTACATTACTAAAAGTAACACTTTTTTTATTGTCAATCTTCTCTATCTTAAGGGTTTCTCCCTCAGATACCCTGTACTGTTTGCCGCCTGTCTCTATTATTGCATACATTTTTATGCCCCCGTTAACTATTGAGAATACATTTTTTACCATAAATATAGATAAAAAGTCAATTTTTCCACTAAAAATAAATAAACTTTGATCAGATTTTATCCCACTTTGAAAAAGGGGGGAGTTGCATTTGTGAGTGAAGGGTAATTATGGATTCAGATTGATAAGATTGTAGTACATATCTCTCTGAGCGGGTCTGAAACCGCTCTCTTTGATGGCGTTAAGAATATCCGGGATAGAAACACTGTATTTTACGCCGGTTGACGCCACGACATTCTCTTCCAGCATTGTTGAGCCGAAATCATTGGCGCCGAACCTCAAAGCGACCTGGGCGAGTTTTATCCCCTGGGTAACCCATGAAGCCTGAATATTCGGGACATTATCAAGGTAGATCCTTGAGAGAGCGAGTACCCTGAGATATTCAACACCGGTAGCTGGAAGAAGTTGTGAGTTCTGGCTTCTTGATTCTGTCTTCTTGATTCTGGCTTCTGACTTCTGGCTCAATTCTGTATTTCCCGGCTGAAAGCTCCAGGGAATAAATGCAGTGAAACCTCCTGTCCTGTCCTGGAGTCTCCGTATGGAGTCAAGATGTTCGATAATATCTTCCGGCTCTTCAATGCTTCCGAACATCATTGTTGAAGTTGTTTTCATCACGAGCCTGTGAGCTTCCTCCATTACCTTAAGCCACTGACTCTTGCCGATTTTATTGGGGCTCACCTGCTCTCTTATTCTGTCAGAGAGGATCTCGGCACCTCCGCCGGGGATGGAGTCAAGCCCTGCCTCTCTTAATCTCGATATGGTTTTCTTTAATGTCATACCCGCCTTGTCGGCCATGTAGTGTATCTCTGGTGGAGAAAAACCGTGGACATGGATTTTAAATTTGCTTTTGATTGACTGCAAGAGCTCTACATAATAATCAATATTCAGGTCAGGGTGGAGGCCTCCCTGTATAAGTATCTGGGTGCCGCCGAGTTTGATCGTCTCCCTGATTTTATTAAAGAGTTTCCTCTTGCTTAATATATATGCGTCCGGGGCATCGATATCCCTGTAAAAAGCACAGAATCTGCATTTATTTATGCATACGTTTGTGTAATTGATATTGCGGTCGATTATGAATGTTACGTTTCCTTCAGGATGCAGTCTCTTCCTCATCCTGTCAGCCATCATCCCGAGGCCGAGGAGGTCAGCGTCTTTCAGCAGTTCAAGGCCTTCTCTTTTCGTGATACGTGAAGGTGGCTTTTTTGTTCTCTTAATCTGTTTT
>CAXMSH010000001.1:0-24559 GCA_964195875.1 Thermodesulfovibrionia bacterium | reverse complement strand
CCTTATAAAGTATTTAAGGGGAACAGACCAACAAATTCAATATTGTTGAAGAAGCTGACGCCACGGACGCTTGGAAGCCTGATCGCAATGTATGAACACAAGATTTTTGTACAGGGTGTTATATGGAACATATTCAGTTTTGACCAGTGGGGAGTTGAGCTCGGCAAACAGCTTGCTAAGAGCATACTCCCTGAACTTGAAGATGATAAAAATATTTCTTCACATGATTCATCCACAAACGGGCTGATCAATAGATATAAAAAGATGAGAAATGATCCGTAAAGATTTGCAGGGACATAGCAATCAAAATTAATATTATGAAAAATGAACTTGAATGCCCCATTTTGTAAACGGGGATGAAAAGTTCTCCTTTCAAGTCTCCCCCTTTGGGAAAGGGGGATTAAGGGGGATTTTACGAATAATTTCTTTATAAAATCTCCCCTAACCCCTCTTTGCCAAAGAGGGGAATACACATTGAATTATCATTTATAATATTATTATCCAAAAAGGAGGATCTGAAGATATGCACACCTTAAAGTTTATATTATTAATCGCATTAACAGCTGTATTTATCATGCCCCTTCATATTAATGCCATGTCCGAGAAGGAAGCGCAGCCTTCCATGGCTGAAGCCGTGAAAAATACCGGGATTATGCTAAGGACTGACGACGAGAGTATTGGTAAAGGCAAAGAGATCTTTGATTCAAAGTGCTATTTTTGCCACAAAACAAACAGCACAAAGAATGGTGTAGGTCCCGGAATGAAGGGCATACTAAAAGTGGACAAATTCCCTGTAAGTGAAATGGCCGCAACGCCGGAAAATGTTGCGAAACAGCTCAGAACACCTTATAAGTCTATGCCGTCCTTTTCATATCTTTCTGAGGAGGATATTCTGAACATTATTGCATACCTTAACACCTTATAGTAAATGGCAAAGGGCGTAGGGCATATAGCTTAGGAGTAATGACTCAATAACTAAATAACTGATGAACAGTAAACGGTGAACAGTCAATACCCGTTACTGTTTTCACTTGTCAGAATACGTTACATAGTGCTCTCGCATAAAAGCGCCTACTTTTGGCGGTGGTTATTTCTGACAATCTCGCAAAAAATCGTCATACCCGTGCTTAAGGCACCTACTGTTGGCGGAGGCGGGTATCCAGGGAAGTTACAACTTCTTTAATAGTCTGGATTCCCGATTAAGAACATCGGGAATGACAGCATTAAAAAAGGCTTTTTACAAGTTCATCAATTTTAGCAATACGATGGTCGAAATCGGGAGGTAATTATGAAAGAGCGATATCCACTTCTTCTTGGAGGCAGGCACGTCGAGACACCGGATACCCTTAATGTAATAAATCCTTATGATGGCGGTCTCATAGCAGGGGTCTGCAGTGCTTCGGACAAAGAGGCAGCTCTTGCGGTTGAGTTGGCTGACAGGGCAAGAGAGGCGATTAAAGAGATACCCTCGCACAGGAGATTGGATATATTGAGAAGCATCAGTGATGGTATAAGCGATAATAAAGAAGAACTTGCAAATACCATAACACTTGAATGCGGCAAGCCGATATCAGCCTCAAGGGGCGAGGTCGACAGGGCCTCGCTGACTTTCAGTATATCCGCTGATGAGGTATCGAGAATAAGCGGAGAGTTTATTCCTCTTGACCTGAATACCGCTTCTGAAAAGAGATGGGGTATTACAAGGAGGTTCCCGGCAGGTCCTGTTTTTGGTGTATCTCCCTTCAACTTTCCCCTCAACCTCGTTGCTCATAAGATAGCGCCCTCAATCGCCGCGGGGAATCCTGTTATTCTGAAGCCGGCATCAAAGACCCCGATCACAGCGTTAATGCTTGGCGACATTATTGTGGAAGCCGGTCTTCCTGAAGGTGGAATAAGCGTGCTCCCGTGCAGCGGGAAGGTTGCCGAAAAGATTATCATTGACGAACGGATCAAGGTATTCAGCTTTACCGGAAGTGTCCCTGTAGGTTGGAGACTGAAATCCGTCGCCAATCAGAAGAAGGTGATCCTTGAACTTGGCGGAAACGCAGGTGTTGTGGTTGATGAAGACTGTAATATTGAGAGAGCGGTAGACAGGTGTGTTACAGGAGCATTCGCGTACAGCGGACAGGTCTGCATCTCCGTGCAGAGGATATATATTCACGAGAAGGTCTACGACAGGTTCAGCGAGCTATTCCTCAAGAGGGTCAGTGAGCTAAAGATGGGTGACCCGCGTGATGATACCGTTGTTATCGGTCCTATGATAGATAAGGAGAATGTTGAGCGGGTTGAGGCATGGGTTAATGAAGCGGTTGAGAAAGGCGCAACTGTTCTTGCCGGAGGCAAGAGAAAGGACAATTTTATTGAGCCCACCGTTCTTTCTGACACTGACCCCTGGATGAAGGTGAACTGCATGGAGGTCTTTGCGCCGGTTGTTACCCTGTCAAAGGTGAGGAGTTTTGAAGAAGGACTGGACGCGGTTAATAACTCGGATTTCGGTATGCAGGCCGGGATCTTCACGGAAGGCCTGAAGAAGGCATATAAAGCTTTTGAGACCCTTGAGGTTGGAGGGGTCATTATTAATGATGTGCCTACTTACAGAGTTGACCACATGCCTTACGGCGGTGTAAAGATGTCGGGTTTTGGCAGAGAGGGGATACGGTACACCATCGAGGAGATGACCGAGTTACGGTTGATGGTCCTGGATCTGAAGTGATCTGATCCGCCGTCCGCTCGCGACGCATGTGCTTTGTAACACCCTCTTAATTGGGGATAGGTATTTATTGAGGAAATTTAAGGCGTCAGAATTGTTGAGTACACCTACAAAGCAATTAATTGAGCCTGAGAAAAAGTTGATGATTAACGAATGAAACAATTAGAAAGGGCTTGGATTTACCAAGCCACTTCTTGTCATCATTATGATTATAAACTACCAGATACCGATAGCTGTGAAGTCATTACCTGTGTTGTTGACTCCTCCATCCAGCAAAAGATCTCTGACTTATCTGAATCGCTCCAGATAATCGGATGGTAGCCACTTGAGAAGAATCTGATCCAGTCTCCCGTCCTTTCTCATGCCATCAAGGATGCTGTTAACCTGATTCAGAAACTCCCCGTCATCCCGCCTGACTGCCCACGCGAGTTTCTCCTCGTTGAAGGGCTCCCAGAAACCTGCAAGTTCAGCTTCGTTCTCTGAGACAAGCCAGAGGATATGAGGAGCATCATATATAAAGATATCAATCGACCTTCTCTTGAGAGCTGAAGGAGCGTGGTCCGACTTCTGTAACGCGATAACATTTGTTGCTTTTGGAAAGTTTCTCCTGACGAATATCTCGCCTGTCGTTTCAGCAACTACTCCGGTATTTGGAAAGCTTTTCTTGATAATTTCCATTGAATTGTATTTTGCTTTATCCTCGGCACGCATCATGGTAACCAGTCCGCTCTTCATATAGTGATCAGAAAATTTGATCCTGACTTCTCTTCCCACCGTCATGCTCATTCCTGCCATTATAATATCAATTTCCCCTCTTAACAGGGCGGGAATCTGTTCACTCCACGGTAGATCAACAAATTGTATCTGCTTATTCATCTCTTCAGCAAGCACGTAAGCAAGATCAGCTTCAATTCCTATTATCTCCTTACCTCTTTTATAGATCAGAGGGGGGAAATCGGGAGTGACCCCAACCAGCAAAGAATCTCTCTGTGCAACCTCAACGCTTTTCTCAACGCTTTTAATATCATCCGTCGTGGCGCAACCACCTATAATAAAAGTGATAAAAACAGCTATTAAAAGGTATAAATACTTTTTTTGCACAACTACCTCCTTATTTGGTAAGTTATAATTTCATAATTAATTCGATCAATCAAAACATGTAATAAATCCCTCTGAACATCTTATGTATTATGATAGATAATTATCAAAGATTCAATACCAGTAGCATATAAGACGATTGAGGTTGTTTTATTGATTACCATTTGAAACATTGCATTCTGATGTAAGATTCAAAAACAAGAGGAAGTACTCCATAGGAGAATATTACCGCAAATTAGCCACTAATTCATGCTGGAATGTAACATTGCCTTCACAACGTCCTGATAATATGTTCACCGCAGGATCTATGTTTTTGGCACTATGCAGGGCTCATCTTCACAGGGGTTAACCTCTATGTTTATATGAGATAGTTCATTATATTTGCTTAATAATTTTTTATAATGTTCTGTGTTTTTTGGATAATGAGTAACCAGTGATATTATGGCCGCGTAATCCGCCGGGCCAACCTTCCAGACGTGAATATCAGCTATTCTGTTGTCTGAATCCGATTCAATAGTATTTATTATCTCCCGGGTCTTCTCTAAAGCGATATTCTTATCCAGCAGAATAGAACTAGTGTCTATCAGTAATCCATAGGACCAACGTGTAATTAACACCGCTCCTGCGATACCGATCAAGGGATCAAGCCAGATCCATCCAAAAAATTTTCCGGAAAACAATGCAAAAATCGCCAGGATTGAGGTGAGCGCATCTGCCAGGACATGAAGATATGCGCCCCTGATATTATGATCATGACGGTGTTTCCCTGAATCTGAATGTCCATGATGTCCATATAATAAAAAAGCACACACTAAATTAACTGTTAACCCCAACACAGCTACGGCAATCGCTTCATTAAAATGGATTATTGACGGGTTTATAAAACGTTGAACGGATTCTATAGCAATGAAAATTGCCACGGCAGCGAGAGCGATAGCGCTGGCGAAACCTCCCAGGACTGATACTTTCCCTGTTCCGAACGTGAATCTTTTATCCTTGGCATGTTTCCTTGAATAATGATATGCGAATATGGTTATGGCAAATGCTACTGAATGAGTCCCCATATGCCATCCATCAGCAAGTAATGCCATAGAACCAAATGCAAAGCCGGCAAGGATCTCTAAAATCATTGTTATAAGGGTGAGAACGAGTACCTGTTTCGTTCGTTTCTCACCTTTTTCGTGAATAACAACGAAATCATGACTGTGCTGCCATTTTTCTAATGTATGAATATGCATAAACTCTTCCCTTTAGATTTCCTTATTTAGACCTAAAAACGGCAGTTAGCCGCTGATTTGCGCAGATCGACACAGATTTTTCAATGAGTTGAAAGTAATTCATATTTCACCATTTCAGTGAAATATAAACCAAGCATAGGTTTTTGTTCTGTCGGTGTTTATCCGCGTTTATCTGTGGCCAAATGCTGTCCCGTATACATTATTATGCACCTTTTCATACTGCAATTCTTCTTTTGTGTGGGGAGGCTTCTCCTCATCCGGATATCCAACAGCAACAATGGATTCAACCTTTAAGTTCGCGGGAATGTTCAGGATTCCAGAAATATACTCTTCTGAAGTCATAATCTCATTGTGCATTCTCTCCCTTATCTGTATCCAGCAGCTGCCAAGACACAGTGATAACGCGGCCAGGTGGATAAATATTGACGCGATAGAGGCGTCCTCAACCCAGACGTCACACTTCTCTGGATCAGCACAGACCACTATCCCAAGAATGGCGTTCTTTAAGAATGACGAACCATGCATTTTTACCATTGAGAGCCTATCAAGCGTCTCCCTTTCCGTGACAACTATAAATTCCCACGGGTTAAGACCCCTTGACGACGGGGCCCGCAGCGCCGCCTCAACAAGGAGGTCTATTTTTTCCGGTTCAATATTTCTCTTTAAAAACCGCCTGATGCTTCTTCTTTTCTCAATAAGGGGGATAAACATTATGATTCTCCTTTTAAGTAAAGTATCTAACAGCTAAAAATCGTGAGTAATATGATACGTAACATCATGATAAGCCTCACTGTATTTACTATCTCCATTTATCAAAGACTCATTCATCGAGTTTAAATCCCTCTTCGAGCATCTTCATCATAGTTATCGGTATAACATTAATATCGGTGCAGCCGTATTGGGCAAGAATATCCTGGGCCTTCCGTGCCCTGTTGCCGGACCGGCAATGAAGATATATTTTTTTGTTTGACTGCTTAATCTCTTTCAGGATTTCAAGCCCTATCCCTCTTGAAAGATCGGATAGCGGAATGTGGGCGGCGCATTTAAATCGATTCTGATTCCATTCCGACTCTTCTCTTATGTCAATTAACCGGGCTTCCCCCCCACGCAGTTCATCAAGTATCTTCCTGTAGTCCTCTTTTTTATCGTCAAACATGAAATCAAAATTAATCATATTTTATAAAATAATTATAGTGAATTCACTTAGGGGAAACAACCCCGGGGGGGGGAAACTTTAAATTGATACGAGTTTAAGTATAATTATATAAAACAATTACATACTGAATTCAGAGTCAACGGCAAATTAAATGTTATCAACTATATCAGCGCTGTATGAGAAGGTCGTATTAAAGAGGCCTCTTTTAACGTTAGCGGCATTTGTATTATGTAGTATCTTCTTTTCCATCTACGTGTCGGATTTTAAGCTGGATGCTTCCGCTGATTCGCTCATACTTGAGAATGACAGTGATTTAAGATATTATCGTTCCACTCAGGCTCGTTACGGATCTGATGACAACGTTGTAATAACTTACACACCGGAAAAGGACCTCTTCTCAATAGAATCACTCTCAGGTCTGCGAGAATTAAGGGATAGCCTGTCCCGGATTGAGAGAGTGGAAACAGTTACTTCAATACTTGATGTCCCGTTGATCAACAGCCCTCCAATATCTTTATCTGAAGTAAAAGAAGAGGTTCGCAGGCTTGAAGACCCTTCAACGGATATATCACTGGCAAAAAAGGAACTCCTTAACAGTCCTCTTTATAAAAACCTTATAGTCAGTCCGGACGGCAGTACAACGGCTTTGCGGGTAAACTTCAGACGCGATGAAGTCCTGCACTCGCTAATGAAGAGAAGGGATGAACTCAGGGAAAAAGAGCTGAGAGCTGATTTAACGAGTCAGGAAGCAGATGAACTGACCAGGGTCAGCTATAGGTATAAGGAGAGGAGAGCCGACTTAATGGACCGGGAAAGCAGGGATATCTCGACGATACGTGAAATTATGGATAAATACCGCGATAAGGCTAAACTCTTTCTGGGTGGAGTTCCGATGATCACCTCTGATATGATTAACTTCATACGTCATGATCTCAGTGTTTTCGGACTTGGCGTATTGTGCTTCCTGATCTTAATGCTTGAAATATTTTTTCGTAAAGCGCGCTGGGTCTTTATCTCATTTGTTTCCTGTTTTGCCACAGTCCTCTTTATGTTCGGTTTTCTTGGTCTTGTCCAATGGCGGGTAACGGTTGTCTCCTCCAACTTCACCTCATTGCTCCTTATCATAACTTTATCTTTAACAGTACATTTGATTGTACGATACCACGAACTATTTACAGAACATACCGGAGCCGATCAACATTATCTGATATCAGAGACGATGAAGAGCAAAGCCGTACCCAGCATTTATACCGCCCTGACTACGATCGTGGCGTTTGGATCATTAATGGTCAGCGGCATACGTCCGGTTATAGACTTTGGCTGGATGATGTCGATCGGTGTTTGCGCTGCCTTCCTGATCTCATTTACGGTTTTCCCTACATCATTGATGTTAATGAAACCTAAGGTGGCATTGCCCGGGCATGATTATATAGGCGACCTGACACGCGTATTCTCAAACCTTGTTCAAAAGCATGGTAAATTGATCCTTGTTTCATATATTGGTATAGCGTTACTTAGTCTCATGGGAATATCAAAGCTTACAGTCGAAAACCGTTTCATTGATCATTTCAAGAAGACAACAGAGATCTATCGCGGGATGGAGATGATAGATAAAGAGCTTGGTGGAACTGCCCCGTTGGATATTATCGTTGACGCGCCTGCCGATTTTTTTGCTTCAGAAGCTGAGGAGGATATTATATTTGATGACGAATTCGATGATGGGCTTGATGATGAATCGGATGCTGAAGCAGGTTTAAGCGGCACAAGTTACTGGTATAACGACTTCAGGATAGATACCCTTCAGGCCATACATGATTATCTTGATGACTTGCCGGAAACGGGAAAAGTTCTTTCCATGGCTACAACTTTAAAATTGATGCGGCAATTAAATGAAGATAAGCCCCTGGATAATATCACGCTATCTGTTATCCATAAAAAATTACCTGAAGAGATCAGGAAAAATCTTTTCGATCCATATATGTCCGCGGATGGGAATCAGGTCCGTTTTTCAACGCGTGTGTTTGAAACTGATGTCTCCTTACGCCGAAATGAGCTGTTGAAGAAAATCCGTAATCATCTGGTGAATAATATTGGATTGTCAGAAGATCAGGTCCACCTTACAGGCATGATTGTATTGTACAACAACATGCTGCAAAGTCTGTATCGATCACAGATCCTGACAATTGGAGTGGTCTTTCTGGCGATAATGTTTATGTTCATCATCCTTTTTCGCTCTATAAAACTGGCTGTCATCGCTATTATTCCTAACCTGATATCTGCCGGGGTGGTTCTCGGTATTATGGGGTGGATGAAGATACCTTTAGATATTATGACGATTACCATTGCGGCTATTACTATCGGTATCGCGGTTGATGATACCATTCATTACATGCATCGTTTTATGACAGAAATCCATAAGGACAATGATTACATTGCTGCCATGAAGCGCTCTCATGCAAGTATAGGGCGGGCAATGTATTATACATCGATTACCATAATTGTCGGCTTTTCCATTCTGGTCCTTTCCAGTTTCATCCCCACAATATATTTTGGTTTGCTAATCGGCCTGGCGATGACCGTGGCGCTGATTGCCAACCTTACACTCCTGCCGCTCTTACTGATAACATTAAAACCTGAATAAGAAAGTTCTAACGGTTTGTGTGTAATGTGTATTTTGATGCTATCAATAAGGCCTGTCATTCCGGCTTGACCGGAATCAAAGAGGAACAGGATTCACGTAATTCCTGACAAACAGGGACAGACTCTGCGGGTTTGCCCGGCATCCTTTTTAAAAGGAAGATTCCCGACCCTCCAAAAAAAACGGCGGGCAGGCAAGCGGGAATGACCATATAAAGGAAAGAGTAGTAAGAATCACCCAATATGCGGGATTGGTGTGCTGGCACGGAATTCACAGTCTTCTTAATATCACATCCGGAAGAGAATCCCTGTTATCCGGGGTAACTTCGTGTATCTCCAGGTTTCCCCTCTCTTTTATCCCCTGAATAAAGTCATCACCGCCAAGGGTAATTGTGCCTATGACAATATTGTCTGAATCAAGAGCGGTTATTGCCGCCTGTCTGAAAACTTTGGAAAAACACTCCATCTTACCTATCTCATCGAGTATTATAATGTTCCTGTTAAGAGGAGCAATTGCAGGCACGGCGATGGTTTCGATATTTTCAATACTGACACCGTATCGCCTTATACGGAAGCTGGATGTAATATCCTGATGAGCGAGATAACCGGTCTTGCCGTCAAGGGTCTTCATTAAGAATCCGACCCTCTTGCCCTCTACTCTCTCTTCTTCAGTATAGAATCCGTTTGAAGGATGATCCAGCCTGCTTACCACTTTTTTTATTATGGTGGTCTTGCCGGATGAAGGGGCGCCGGTCAGGAAGATATTCTTCTTTGTATTCATTTTAAACGACCAATAAAATAATAAAATAACCGCTAACCCCTGATTTTGCCAAATGAGGTGTCATTCAGCTGCAGCGGCTTATTTGTTTTTTGCGATAACCCATATGGCATGAACAATGCCGGGGACAAAACCAAGTAAAGTTAAGATGATATTAATCCAGAAATGTTTTCCTATTCCAACCTGGAGAAATACTCCCAAAGGCGGCAGTAAAATCGCGAAAATTATTTTGATGATCTCCATAATATCCTCCTTGATTAGTAAATTTGAAGGGTTCGAGGGGTCAGGGATTCAAGTGAAATGATAAAAGCGCCTATAAAATATAGAAAACAAACCCTCGAATCCTGGAATCCTTGAACCCTGTTTTGAATTAATTTTCATCCTGTCAGCTTTTTAGCGATTTTGGCGACATGCTCTCCCTGAAAACGCGCACCGGCAAGTTCGTTCTCGCTTGGGACACGGCTCCCGTCACTGCCGGCAACCGTTGAGGCGCCATACGGGGAACAGCCGCTGATCTCATCCGTCGTCATCTGTCCCTGAAACGCGTAGGGCAGGCCGACAATCACCATGCCGTGATGCAGAAGGGTATTATAGAAGCTGAGGATGGTAGATTCCTGTCCACCGTGCTGTGTGTTAGAGCTTACGAAGACACTGCCCGCCTTACCGACCAGGGAACCACTCATCCACAGCTTCCCGGTCGAGTCAAGGAACTGCCTCATCTGTCCGCACATGTTTCCAAAACGCGTGGGGGTGCCAAAGATAACCGCATCGGCTTCACCCAGCTCTTCCACCGTGCAGATTGCCACGTTAGCCTGCTGTTTCTGTGGCTCAACAGCGCCCATCTTCTCCAGAACAGCCTCAGGTAACGTTTCCGGGGCGCGCCGAAGGTCAACCGTAACGCCCTCAACCTTCACGCCCCTTCCTCTACGGCCCGTGCCATTTTATAGATGTGTCCATACATCGAGTAGTAAACAATCAGTATGATAACCTCCTATAATTGGTCTAATAAGTTATTAAATGGTATCAGATAGTTACATAAATTCACAGAATCCACAAAATGAATATTGTAGACCCCATCCCAGTCAAGATAAAACAACCATTTTGGCCCAAAAAAGCGCCTTCTAAAACCGAATACGGTATGTTATATAGCATGTTTTCCTTATAAATCAAAGACTTGCCTTGGTCCGACCCAGCTCAGCAGGTTTTATGTAGTTATATCAGAAAAAGTTACATATATCAATATAATTGTGAGATTTTAAGGATTATTATATGATTTTCTAACTTGATATAATTTTTTTGATGGGGAAGACCAGTTATAAAAACCTCCGCCAAAACTTGCCAACTGCACTAAAATGACTTAATTTACCAAAATGCAATTTTACATAATACCTGCCATGATAATATGGTGATTATATTGTGTTGTAATTATACTTATTAATCAAATAGTTATATGCTTAAGGTATTTATTCCAATGTCACTCTTCGTGATTTATTTATCCCTACTCTAAATTGTTCCACGTGGAACAGTTGATTTGTGTAGATATTATTGCACTCCAAGGTTCTACGAGATAATCATCATTTCAAGCCTCTCCTCCTTTGATTGTATATCCTCGATAATGTCGGGTTGTTTGAATTGGCATTTCCCGATAAACTCCCGAAGAATCGGGACAGGCGGGGCAAGTCCGCATAGTCTTTCCCTGCTTGCCTGTCCTGTTCTTCGGGAGCAGGGATTATAGGAATCCTGATCCTCTTTGACTCCGGACAAGTTTACCCGCCTATGGCGGCGCTGAAGGCCCGTTGCTTCGCCCCGAGGCGAGCGACCAGGGCCGGAATGACACTTTACGCTTGACTAAACACTAGTCCTTTTTTAAATGCTGGGAAATGGCAACACTTTTCAATAGTTATCAACATTTTGTTGGTAATATCTTGAAAAGCACCCCTTAGATGTATATGTTCCACGTGGAACCTTGTGAAGTTATCAGCTATTTGTTGTTGTGGTCATGTCAAACTTGTAATGTTGGGTGTTTGAGTTGCTATTTAATTATACTTCAGAATCCTATTTCTCTTTGATTCCGGACAAGCCGGAATGACATCGTTAAAGGTATGTTAAAGTCAATGAGCCCTTTATTGTTTTGATATCCCGTCCCGATTTATCGTGGAATGACAGATTAAAGGCAAGAGGCTTGAGAAAAAGCCTTGAAGAGTTAACAACTTGTTAATAGCTTGTTAACAAATCAACCGTGACTACAAAATATGCGTATAGTGCTGTGAGGGCTTTGTGCCTCTGTTCCTCTGCACCTTTGTCCCTTAGTTCAGTCATTGACTGAATAGTTACCGCTATGCTATAAAATGTAATGCTTGTACTGGGAATAGACACCTCATGCGATGATACATCAGCCGCAGTTGTAGAAGACGGAACGAGGATCGTCTCAAACATAGTCTCTAACCAGGATGCGATCCATAATAAGTATGGCGGCATTGTACCGGAACTCGCTTCCCGCAGACATATTGAGATGATTTGGCCTGTAGTTGATGAGGCGCTCAATGGCGCAAAGGCTAATCTTGAGGATATATCCGCAATAGCTGTGAGTCACGGACCTGGCCTGATTGGTTCGCTCCTTGTGGGTGTATGCTTTGCGAAATCCCTGTCTTATGTAAAGCAGATACCGATGATAGCTGTAAACCACCTGGAAGGGCACGTGGCTTCGATACACCTTGAAGAGCCGAGTCCGGATTACCCTTTTCTGGCCCTTATCGTATCCGGTGGCCATACAAGCATATATAGAGTAGATGGGTTCGGGCTTTATACAGAAATTGGGAGGACCAGGGATGACGCGGCCGGTGAGGCGTTTGATAAGGTGGCAAAACTGCTCGGTTTTGGCTATCCCGGGGGTCCTATAATAGATAAGATATCATCAGAGGGTGATCCTGACGCGATAAGGTTCCCAAGGGCAAAGCTTCCGGGAAGCCATGATTTCAGTTTCAGCGGATTAAAGACGGCTGTACTTAATCATACAAAAAAATCTCCTGAATCAAAAAAAGAGGATATTGCGGCAAGTTTTCAGAAGGCTGTGGTCGATATCCTTATCAGAAAGGTCCTGGATGCGGCTAAGGCCGAGAAGATTAACAGAATTATGCTTTCAGGTGGTGTTTCAGCAAACAGTGTCCTGAGAAGCGGTATCAGGAAGATTGCAAAGGAAGAGGGGGTTGAGGTTTATCTGCCTTCTATAAGCCTGTGCACTGACAATGCCGCCATGATAGCATCTGCGGGATATTTTCGCTTCAAAGAAGGAGTTGTATCAGATTATTCTTTAAATCCAAAGGCTTACATGCCTCTTGGGTCAGCTCAAGGCTGACCTGAAGAGGCTTATCACCTGCAGTGATCTTTCAAATGTGACAGCAGGGTCTTTATTCCATCAAAGGTCTCGGAACAGAAGAAACATTTGTGAGGACCATGTTTTAATCGCTCTATTGCCCCTTTAAGGCCTTTTTTACCTTTCTTCAGAGGGAGAGAAGTTGTATCTTCAGAATTTTTCATAAATTGCTTAATAAAAAGGATAGGGTTTCAGGTCGAAGGTGGAGGCGGTGGTTCCAACGTACAGGTATTTAGATATTTTCTTAAATTTGTTCACTTGAATCCTTTTTTATTACTTTCCCTGATACTGGCCAGAAAGAAGAGTATAATCCCGACGGTCAAAGCTGAATCCGCAACATTAAAGGCCGGCCAGTGCCACTTGCCCACAAAAAAGTCAACGAAATCAACTACTTTACCGATTGTAAGCCTGTCAATCAGGTTGCCTGTTGCTCCGCCAAGAATTAGTGAAATGGAGAAAATCTCTAACCTTCCCTTAATCCTGGCAAGATACGATATTATTACTATTATAGCAATTAGAGATATTATTATAAATACACTGTTGCCAAGGGCAGCAAACATGCCGAATGCAGCCCCCTCGTTTTTTACATGCACAATATTTATGAAAGGGAGTATATCAATCGACTCATAAGGCTTTACCCATTTAAGTATCATTTGCTTGGTGATAAAATCCGAGATTACTACCAGAGAGGCTATAAGCGGGACAAAAGATTGTTTTTTCAAGATGTTACAACCCTGCAGCATCTTTCACAGATTTGGGGATGTTCCTTAAATTCACCAACACTCGTGCTTCGGTTCCAGCACCTTCCGCATTTTTCACCCTCAGCCCTCTCCACAAGCACCGCAAGTCCTTCAAACTCTTCGCTTTTATAGGCCGTTTCCGGAACCGCGGTATCCTTATTAACGGCCTCAGCAGAAGAGACTATGAACAGGGTCGGGAGATAGTCTGAATATCCTTTAATTAAAATGTATAACGCGTCATCAAGATACAGCGTCACCTTTGCCTCAAGAGCGTTCCCAATAAGCTTCTCCTGACGCCTTATTTCAAGGGCCTTGTTAACCTCATTGCGAATCCTAATGAGGACCTCCCATCTCTTTTCAAGATCATTATCGATATATTCTTCATTAACCTCGGGAAAATCACTCAAAAAGACACTCTCTTCACCGCTTCCGGGAAGATGTCCCCAGATCTCCTCAGCTGTGAATGAAAGTATCGGTGCTACCATTTTTGATAATGAAATCAATATGTTATGCAGAACAAACTGTGCTGACCTCCTCTCATCCGAGTCAGCTCGGAATGTGTACAGACGGTCCTTTAAGATGTCAAGGTAAAAGGAGCTCATATCCAGTACGCAGAAGTTATAAATTGAGTGAAATACCTCGTGAAAGGCAAAAGTATCGTAGGCCCTGTCAACCTTCTTAATAAGCCCCTGAAGCATACTCATAGCCAGGAGGTCTATCTCTGCAAGGTCTTCCTTCTTATATACGCCGGATGAATCGAAATCATTTATATTGCCAAGCATGAACCTGCAAGTATTCCTTATTTTGCTGTAAGCTTCTGTGAGACGAGCGATAACCTCATTTGAGATCCTGATATCCTCTCTGTAATCAGCTGATGAGCTCCAGAGCCTCAGTATCTCCGCACCGTGCTTATTCGTGATCTCCTGAGGTGAAATGACATTTCCAATGGACTTGGACATCTTCTTGCCCTTGCCGTCAACCACAAAACCGTGCGTAAGCACAGCCCTGTAAGGCGCCCTCCCTCGTGTTGCTACTGAGGTGAGCAGCGATGACTGAAACCAACCCCTGTGCTGGTCACTGCCCTCAAGATAAAGGTCGGCAGGGCTTGACAGCCTCTCATCTTTTTCAAGTACCGCGGCGTGGCTAACCCCTGAATCAAACCAGACATCAAGGATATCGGCCTCTTTAACAAACTCTGTAGAACTGCATTTAGAACATTTATAACCACTTGGAATTAAAGCATTTGCCGGCTTTTCAAACCAGACATCAACCCCTGATTTCTCCACCTCTTTTACAACCGAGTCTATAACTGACTTGTCGGTGATGAATTCCCCGCATCCTTTACACTGAAACAGTGTGATAGGCACTCCCCATGCCCTCTGCCTTGAGATGCACCAGTCGGGCCTTTTTTCAACCATACCCCGCATTCTCTCCATGCCCCATTCAGGGATCCATTTTGTCCCCTTTATAGCCTCTATCGCGTTCTTCCTGAGGCTGCCTTCTTCAACGGAAATGAACCACTGCTCGGTCGCCCTGAAGATGACCGGTTTTTTGCATCTCCAGCAGTGAGGGTAAGAGTGTGTCGTCTCATCAGGAGAGCCAAGAAGCGCCCCCCTATCCTTAAGCAGATTGATTATACCTTCGTTGGCCTTATATACAAACTGTCCCTCAAAATCCTTAACCTCATGGGTAAATACCCCTTTGGGGTTTACTGGTGTAAATATGTCAAGACCGTACTTCAAACCGACCTCATAATCCTCTTCCCCATGGCCCGGTGCGGTATGAACCACACCTGTCCCCTGATCTAGTGTCACATGCTCTCCAAGAATTGTCTTGACCTCGCGCTCTATCCAGGGGTGAACGCATATAATCCCTTCCAGTTCAGCTCCGGACCAGGCCCCGTCAGTTACTGTGTATTCACCTTCCTTGTAACCTGCCTTCTCCATACAGTCCTTTATCAGATCCTGCGCAAGTATAAGCTCTCCGTCGGGTGTCTTAACAAGACGGTACAAGTAGTGCGGATGCAGGGCCAAAGCCATGTTAGCGGGAATTGTCCATGGAGTTGTTGTCCAGATAACAAAAAAGGTGCCTTTAACCGGGTCCGGACTGAATTTGCCCTGAGGATTTATTACCCTGAATTTAACGTATATCGAAGGTGATCTCTTATCGGCATACTCTACCTCTGCCTCTGCTAATGCCGTTACGCAGTTCGGGCACCAGTGTACGGGTTTTTTCCCTTTGTATACATACCCTTTTTCAACAAAATTCCCAAGCTCCCTGACTATCGACGCCTCATAATTAAAGGACATCGTTATATATGGGTTATTCCAGTCACCGAAGACCCCGAGTCTTTTGAACTCCTCTCTCTGTATATCCAGAAACTTGCCTGCATACTCCCTGCACAACTTTCTCTTCTCAAGTATTGATGTTGTTTCCTTTTTAGAGCCGAGTTTCTTATCAACCTGATGCTCAATCGGAAGTCCGTGACAGTCCCAGCCCGGGACATAGGGAGCGTAATAGCCCTTCATGGATTTATACTTTACGATTATGTCCTTAAGGACCTTATTGAGTGTATGCCCTAAATGAATATGTCCGTTGGCATAAGGAGGCCCGTCATGCAGTATATAGCTTCCCGAGCTTTTTCTCCCCTGCATCTTTTGATATATCCGGCCTTCTTCCCAGAATTTCAGCATCTCAACCTCTTTCATGGTGAGATTGGCCTTCATAGGGAATTCGGTTTTTGGAAGATTCAGAGTCTCTTTATAATCTTTTGACATAGCAAGCCTTTTATAATATTAAATTAAACTTGATGCACTAGTAAAAAGTCATGGGATGTCTAAGTGAAAATGTCGATATACAAAGCTAAGTGTATTTTTAAAGCCGAGACTATACATAATAGTATGTCGAGGATTTCAAAATGCGCTGCAACGCAGTAGCTCGGACTTTTTACGACGCCATCAAACTTAAAAATTAACATCTTAGTCAGTAATGTGTCAAGGATTCAAGTGAAAAACATTGAAAACGGAATTAATACATTAAAAAACTGATTCAAAATAATAAATTCTTGCCCGCTCGCCTCGGGGCGAAACAACGGGGCTCGCAGAGACCTGCCAGCCAGCAGGCAGGTCTGTAAAGGCGGAATCTTTTATCTTTAAATCTGTTAACTCGAATCCTCGAATCCTTGAACCCTTGAATCCTTACCGTATCAAGTAACGACTACCTTGTACAACTCATGTAAATGCAAATCCTGACTTATATATGTTGCTTGTAACTATCATATTATATTGTAAATAGAAAAAGAAATATGTTACTCTTAAATGATACATAATGTCTGGATATCAAAGGATAAACTAAATTATTTCGGGAGGTTGCACATTTGAATAGAAGTATTATAGTCTGGGTTGTGTTCGGCTTAATGATGATCCTGGCCTTCAACATGCTCGATACATCAAAGCAGGAAGAAGAGATGGTATTCTCCGATTTTTTGCTGAACCTTAAAGATGGGCAGGTGATTGATGTAACTATACAGCAGCCCGAGAACCTGATAATCGGAACTCTTAAAAGTGGTGAGAAGTTCAGGGCCTATGCTCCTGATTATCCGGATCTTGTTAAGGAGTTGAGTGAGAAGGGCGTCAGGATTAGCGCAAAGCCCGATCAAACCCCCTGGTATATAAGCGTGCTCTTTAATTTCGGGCCTATTCTGCTGCTGGTAGTGCTATGGGTATTCTTCATGAAGCAGATGCAGGCCGGCGGAAACAAGGCGCTCTCATTCGGCAAAAGCAAGGCAAAGCTCGCATCTGAAAAAGCTGTCAAGATAACCTTCAAGGATGTAGCCGGTGTTGAAGAGGCAAAGGAGGAAGTAACGGAAATAATTGATTTTTTAAAAGACCCTCAGAAGTTCCAGAAGCTGGGCGGTAAAATTCCCAAGGGTGTTCTCCTGATAGGTATGCCCGGTACAGGAAAGACCCTGCTTGCAAGGGCCATCGCCGGTGAGGCGGGAGTCCCCTTCTTCTCCATCAGCGGGTCTGCTTTTGGTGAGATGTTTGTCGGGGTTGGCGCCTCACGGGTGAGGGACCTCTTTGTCCAGGCACAGAAGAACGCTCCGTGCATTATATTCATAGATGAGATTGACGCGGTCGGACGCCACAGGGGCGCGGGCTTAGGGGGTGGACATGATGAACGCGAACAGACACTTAACCAGCTGCTCGTTGAACTGGACGGTTTTGACTCGAACGAGGGGATAATAGTCCTTGCCGCTACAAACAGGCCTGATGTTCTTGACCCGGCTCTGCTGAGGCCCGGCAGGTTCGACAGGCAGGTCATCGTCTCGATTCCGGATGTAAAAGGAAGGCTTGAGATAATCAAGGTACATATAAAAAATGTACCCCTTGCTGATGATGTTAAATTAGAGGTTCTTGCAAGGGGGACGCCGGGTTTTTCCGGCGCCGACATTGCCAACCTTATTAATGAAGCCGCCCTGCTGGCTGCCAGACAGTCCAAAATCAAGGTCGAGATGATAGACTTTGAAACTGCAAAAGATAAGGTCATGATGGGTAAAGAGCGTAAGAGCATGATAATATCGCCTGAAGAGAAGAAGAATACCGCGTATCATGAGGCCGGTCACGCGCTTGTGGCAAGACTGACCCCGGACACCGATCCCATACATAAGGTAAGTATAATGCCGAGGGGTATGGCGCTTGGGGTTACGCAGCAGCTGCCGATTGACGACAAGTACACCTATTCCAAAGGGTATTTATTGAGCACGCTTGCTGTCTTTATGGGTGGAAGAGCGGCGGAAGAGATCGCCCTCGACCATATGACGACGGGCGCCGGAAACGACCTTGAAAGGGCGACAGAACTTGCTAGAAAGATGGTCTGTGAGTGGGGAATGAGCGATAAGATGGGCCCACTGACATTCGGCAAGAAACAGGAACAGATATTTCTTGGCAGAGAGATTGCTCAGCATAAGGACTACTCTGAAAAGACTGCTGAAGAGATAGACCATGAAGTGAAAAATATAATTACCGAAAGATACAGATACGCTAAAGACCTCCTTGCTGCAAACAAGGCGATTCTTTTTAAAGTAGCCGAGTTACTGCTTGATAGAGAGACGATCGACGCCGCCGATCTTGACGCCGTTATCGAGGGAAAGGAGGTTAGCAAGCCTGAACCGGTAAAAACCGATAAGGATACCCCCACTAAAACAGAGGGAATTAAAAAAGAAGAAGGTAAACCAGACGCTCCGGAACCGGGCAGTAATATGGGAGCAACTCCGGAAGCGGCGGTATAGATACAAAATAAGGGTTCTTCGCTTCAGCGAATCCGCTCTCCACGGCGAGTCTTCGACCGGGGCGGAAAAGGTTCAAAGGTCATCTCATTTCTGATTCTGTCATTCCGGCTTGCCCGGAATCGTTCCTCCAATATCGACGTATTAATTATTGTTGGATTGGTTTGTTTAATTAGGCCTATTTGCTCTTGTCTGTTCATATAATCTCCCAATAAGATTATTCCTTATTCCCCAACATATAGAGTTGGTCCGACATTAGCCATGCAAAGCTTTTATCTATCATTAGACATTGTTATTAAAAACGATTCCGGACCCTCCAAAAAAACGGCGGGCAGGCAAGCCGGAATGACAGTAATTTTGATCTTTCACCTTTTATTTTATTTTGGTTTCCTTATCAGGTCATTCTCTTTAACCCCGGGCTGAAGCTGTATCAAAACCGTCTCTTCATTCCTTCCTGAGTCTACAGGGCGCCCTTTCTCGTCAAGGATCTCCTTGACCTCGAAGAGGCTCTTCCCAAGCCCCTGAGAGAGAAACTCAATATTATCTCCAAGCTTCAATGTATTCCTCAGGGCAACAAGGCCTTTTCCATTACTGACAGACCTGACGACACCGACAAGTTCATGGCTCATCGAGTAAATACCTTTCTCATCATGGTTGTAACCTTTATCAGGTTGTGGTCCAAAGAACATACCGGTTGTATAACCCCTGTTAGAAAACATGGAGAGTTCCCTTAGCCAATCCCCATTTACAATGTAAGGTCCCTTTCCGAGACTGTCGATCGCCTCTCTATACGTCTTTACAACCCCGGCAACATAATTTATACCCTTGGTTCTGCCCTCGATCTTGAAACTGTTTACCCCTGCATCAGTAAGCTTGTCAAGGTGCTCAATCATGCACAGGTCTTTCGAACTAAGTATAAACGTCCCCCTGTCATTCTCATATACCGGAGAAAACTCCCCCTGACGTTTCTCCTCCATCAGCGTATAGTTCCACCTGCATGAATTGGTGCATTCCCCCCTGTTTGCGGACCTGTTTGCCTGAAAGCTGCTTATATAGCATCTGCCTGAATATGATATGCATATCGCCCCGTGAACAAAACACTCCAGCTCAATAGAGACATTATCACGTATACCCCTTATCTCATCAATCGTTAGTTCCCTTGAGAGCACAAGCCTTTTTGCCCCAAGCTTTTCCCAGAACCTTGCGGACCTGAAGTTGGTGATATTTGCCTGTGTACTGATATGGATAGGAATATCAGGTGAGATCTCGGCGGCCATCTCAAAGGCGCCTGTGTCCGAGACGATTATGCCGTCAGGTTCAGTCCCCTTGAGGAATAAAAGGTGGTCTTTTATGGCTGATATATCCCTGCTGTGAGGGAATATATTTACGGTTACATAGGCCTTTTTCCCTTTGTTGTGAACAAAACATATCGCTTCTTTGAGATCATTCTCTGAGAAGTTGTCTGCCTTTGCCCTCAAGCTGAATTCGGACAACCCCAGAAATACGGCGTCAGCTCCGTAATGAAGCGCTGTCGTCAGCTTTTCAGGGTTTCCTGCCGGTGCAACCAGCTCAGGTATATTCATAATAAACCAGTTTTTACTGCAATTATTGAAATGTTCATTTAGTTAATATTATAGCAGTTAATCATATATGGTCAGGGCGGTAGTACAGGTTCAGGTCATATGCTCTATAGCAACAGTAATTAATTCACTGGTAAAACGTTAACCCGGACTGACGGATTTCCGGGTAATAGCCCTGCCGAAGCCTGTTCTGCCGATGAAACGCATGACAAAACGGAAAGCTGATATATATGAAGAAAAGCTGCAGACAGAATTCCTGAATTGACAATTTGCCTTTATGCCTATAAAATCTTTCTATAATCCGGTTTTATTAACAAAGAAAACATTAAAGGAGAATAATCATGAAACAGAGAAAGATAATGCTCACCGACGATGAGATGCCAAGGAAATGGTACAACATACTTGCTGACATAAAAATGAACCCTCCTGTTGACAGGGAAGGAAATCCTATCGGGCCTGATTCATTGGCGCCTGTATTCCCCATGAACCTGATAGAACAGGAGGTAAGCACCGAAAGGTGGATAGATATACCTGATGAAGTACTGGATGTACTCTCAATGTGGCGATCAACCCCCTTGATCAGGGCCTATAATTTAGAGAAGGCCCTTGCTACACCGGCAAAGATCTATATCAAGAACGAGAGCGTGAGCCCGGCAGGGAGCCATAAGCCCAACACCGCCGTTGCACAGGCATATTACAACAAGGCATTCGGAATCAAGAAACTGTCTACCGAGACAGGCGCCGGGCAATGGGGCAGCGCTCTTGCTTTTGCGTGCAGTCAATTCGGCCTTGAATGCAAAGTCTATATGGTGCGTATAAGTTTTGATCAAAAACCTCATCGTAAAACCCTGATGCAGGCATGGGGGGCTGACTGCATCCCCAGCCCGAGCGACACAACCAACGCGGGCCGTCAGATTCTTGAAAAGTACCCTGATACTCCGGGCAGTCTGGGTATTGCTATCAGTGAAGCGGTAGAGGCCGCGGTAAGCGACAAGTCAGGTGAAACACGCTACTCTCTCGGCAGTGTTCTTAACCACGTTATTCTTCATCAGACTATTATAGGGCTGGAAGCAAAAAAACAGCTTGAGAAGGTAGGGGCGTATCCTGATATAGTTATCGGCTGTGCCGGGGGCGGCAGTAACTTTGCCGGGCTCGCGTTTCCTTTTGTCCTTGACAAGATAAATGGCAAAGAGATAGAGATCATCCCTGTTGAACCTACCGCCTGTCCTACCCTTACCAAGTCTCCTTTTGTCTATGACCACGGTGATATGGCGGGTTATACCCCTCTTCTGGCGATGCACAGCCTCGGACATGCCTTTATCCCTGCCCCGATCCACGCGGGAGGATTACGGTATCACGGCATGGCGCCGACGGTATGCCAGCTTGTTGATGAAGGTCTTATTAATCCAAAGGCTGTAACCCAGCTTGAGGCATATAAAGCAGGGGTGCTGTGGGCCCGGACAGAGGGTATTATCCCCGCACCGGAGACCAATCACGCGTTAGCATGTGTTGTGAGTGAAGCTGAAAAAGCAAAGGAAGAGGGCAAGGAGAAGGTTATCCTTGCGAATTTCAGCGGGCACGGCCTTCTCGACCTCGGCGCTTACAGTAAATACTTTTCCGGTGAGCTGGAAGACTATGCCCTGTCTGATGAAGAGATTGAGAAGTCAGAAGAGATATTCAGGGATTATCCAAAGCCGGAACATCTTAAGAGCCGCTAACGAAGGGCGTAGAGCAAAGAGCATAGGGGATAGGACACAGAAAACAAAATATTCAGTTGTCAGTTGTTTGTTGCTAGTCTGATAACTGAAAACTAAGGTCTGTCATTCCGGCCCTGGGCGCCTTCGGCGCCCAGGGCCGGAATGACACTTTACACTTGAAATGACACGAGTGTACTGTCCGGTAAACAACTATAGAATGTTCACGTCCATATTCTGACGCTCGTTTTCTCTTCGGTTGCTATTAAAGGACGCATTATTGAATACTCATTAGCCTGAAAATCTCCCCACACCCCTCTTTGCCTCCGCTTCAGGCGGATTCGCCGAGGAGAAAAAGAGGGGCAATATTCCTCCCTTTGGTAAAGGGAGGTTAGGAGAGATTTTCTGACAATCAGGTGCATATAATTTTGAGACTTTCAATTGTCCAGTTATTTGAGCGACACTACACTAGAACCTTATTCCCCAACAAATGGGTAAAGAACGTCCGGAGCAGAATTGAAGCTTGTCTGGAAAAATTTCAGTTTTGATTTCTTATCAAAGACCTATTTAATGGGTATCCTGAATGTCACGCCGGATTCCTTTTCTGACGGCGGAGTCTTCCTTAATAAGGACAGAGCAGTTGATCAGGCGCTCAGGATGCAGGATGAAGGCGCCGACATTATCGATATCGGCGGTGAGTCAACCAGGCCGGGTTCCGGGGCTATAACCTTCAGAGAAGAAATCAAGCGTGTTTTGCCCGTGATTGAAAAGCTTGCAGGGAAGGTAAATATCCCGATCTCAATCGATACTTATAAATCAGTAGTTGCAGAGGCAGCCATACAGGCAGGTGCGTCTATTATTAATGACATTAGCGGTTTAAGATTTGATACCAAAATGCCGGGTATTGTGGCAAGGCATAAGGTGCCGGTTGTGATAATGCATATCAAAGGGAGACCGCGGGATATGCAGAAGAAGCCGGTATATAAAAGCCTCATCCCCGAGATTATGGATTATCTGAATGAGTCGATCATCACGGCACGTAATGCCGGGATACCCGACAATATGATTATTATCGACCCCGGTATCGGTTTTGGAAAAACATTAGAGCACAACCTGGAGATCATCAGGCGCCTTAACGAATTTACAGGTTATCAGAAACCCATTCTTATAGGCCCATCAAGAAAGTCATTTATCGGCAAACTGCTGGGCGACCTTCCTGTAACAGATAGACTACAGGGGACAGCGGCAGCGGTCGCAATAGGAATATTTAACGGCGCAAATATCATAAGAGTGCATGACGTAAAGGAAATGTTCAGAGTGGCAAAGATTGCGGATGCCATAAAGAGGGGTTAATAAAGACTTCTCTGACAGGATTAACAGGATACAAAAGATTTCCCTTTTCCTTTCTGACAGGATTAACAAGATACAGAAGATTATTCTCTTTTTCTTTTTTTTATATATCCTGTATATCCTGTCTAATTATTAATTATTGTTTTCTTTCTTTTAATATTTCCTGAGCAATATAATCATAGATGCTTTCCAGATCTGAAATGGCTCTTTCGGACCATATCAGTTCTGCCATTTTTTTGACAGCCTTTTTACTGCATCTTCATGAGAATGCGCGCTACCCTCTAGAATGTCTTTAATTTTAGAGAATCGGATTCCAGATCAACAGATCATGGAACTGGATTCCGCATCAAGTGCGGAATGACACATAAGGCTTTGGAGGCCTCGGGCCTGTCCCGCAAGCCCCGGTCAAGCCGGGACAGGTTTACCCGCCTATGGCGGAGCCAAAGGCGACTAGGGCTCCGTGCGTCGGGAAACCCTTTTGCAAAAAGATTCCGGACAAGCCGGAATGACGGCAAAAGTGATTTAAAAGACCACTGGATTCCTGATAAATAACTTCGGGAATGACAGATCAGATGCATGAGCCTCGCAGGTAAAATATATTTCAGGTATAATTTCTTTATGTCTGAACCCTTGAAAAAACTGAGGAATATTGATACATTAGCTTTCTGAAGTATTACTTCAAATTTTCCGTTCAAAGAGGATAATTATGTCCGAACTAGACGATCTGCGAAGTAAAATCGATGACATTGACCTTAAGATACTCCGGTTCTTAAATAAGAGGGCCGGGGTTGTGCTGGATATCAAGAAGACAAAGAAGAGCAAACGACAAGTCAACATGTGGGCCCGAATCTAACGTTCAATAAAACGTCATATGAGGTTCTGACCAATGGCCGATTGGGAGTGAATGGCCATGTTGAC